>JBHIDV010000227.1:0-5116 GCA_046760285.1 Sedimentisphaerales bacterium | reverse complement strand
GAGATTACTTGTCCAGTGATGAGGGCATCGATAAGGCAATCGATTGGTGCAAAAAGACCGGTGTCACCCACGTTTTTATCGAGACTTTTAGGGATGGATACACCGCTGGGAGAAATGCTCTTGAGCATGCCCGAGACAGATTCAAAGCGGAGGGGTTTGAAGTCTCTGGCTGTGTTACGACTACAGGTATTGGTAAAAGATCAACAGGCTGGCGTCCAATATCTTGCTATACCAACCAAGAAACCCAACAACAGCTTCAGAAAATTTTTGAATACACCGCGTCAATCTTTGATGAGATTATGATTGACGATTTTCTTTTCACCGACTGCCAATGTGACGAGTGTAAGAAAGCGCGAGGCCGCAAGAGCTGGGCTGAATATCGCTGTAACTTGATGACCAAGATAAGCCAAGAGCGGATTTTAGGCCCGGCAAGAGCAGTAAATCCAACTGTAAAAATCATAATCAAATATCCTCAATGGTACGACAATTTCCATAATCGCGGATATGAGGTTTTACGCCAAACAGCCGATTACGATAAGATTTGGGTCGGTACTGAGACACGCGATTATGATAATAAGCGTTGGGGCGGAAAGGTTCAGTACGAAGCCTACTATATTATGCGCTGGCTGGGCGAAATAGGCGGGCCGAAGACAGGCGGCGGCTGGTTCGACCCCTTCGGCACCACAGAGGATACCTACGTAGAACAGGCGCGTCAAACTGTCTTGGCAGATGCTAAAGAGATGCTGCTTTTTTGTTATGGTGCGCTTTTGCGAGATACCGGGCCAGCAAATGTTGAAAAACTGCGGGCCGAGATTCCGGGCCTATTCAAACTGGCCGAATTAGTGCGAAATAGGCCTATCAAAGGAATCTCAGCGCCGAAGCCGCCGAACAGTAACGCTGACAGTGAGCAATATGTGTTCGATTTCGTGGGAATGCTGGGCCTGCCACTTGTGCCATCCGCGAAAATTGACGCCGATGTAAAAGCTGCATTCTTTTCAGTGCATGCGCTGAAAGACCCAAAGTTCACAGACAAGCTCAAAACGATGCTCGCTGTCCAAAAGCCGATATTGCTCACAGATGGACTTGCCAAAAGACTAAGCCACATTGATTTTGAGGGCAAGAATCCGACAATCTTGAGACTTAACGGAAGTCCTCGTAATCTGCTTAAGCTAACTCGGGAGGAACTTGAACCGATTCGCCGCAGAATGTTAGAACCATTTGCAATATTATTTGATGCTCCTAACAAAGTGGCTTTGTACTTGATGGGTGAGAATTGCTTGATTGTCGAAAATTTTAACGATGAGCCAATCAATGCATCCCTTGAATTCTCCAATCCTGTTGCTAAAGCAGAGACGGTGTTGGTTTTGCCGCCAGAGGCGCATGTAGATTTTTCTTGTAAGAATGGAAGGTTGGAATTAACTGAGATAACGCCGCGAACTTTAGTTGTGGTTGAATATTAGTGAAGGTTAGACTATGAGATTAGCTGTGACAAAAATATTCGAGGACGAGCACGTTTACGCAGTGTTATTTGTGCTTATTGTCCTGGTGGTATTGCAGGGTAGTATGACATCGGACTTAGAAGCCTCGCCAACTGGAGCAGGCCAAGAAGAGAATACCGAAGTGCCACGTAGAGTTCTGACGTTTTATTATCCGTGGTATGGTGTGCCTGATGGGCCTGGCGGTGCCGGCAAGACAGTGCATTGGGGCCGCATCGATGCAGCTAATAAAGATATCGAGGCGAGTACCCACTACCCAGTGCTCGGCGCATACGACTCGCACGAGCCTAACGTGCTTGACCAACATTGTCTATGGGCCGGCAACGCTGGCATCGATACGTTTATTGTCAGTTGGTGGGGCCACGGTCATTACACAGACCGGGCGATGGGTAAAATCCTCGATAGTTGCCAGCGTCACGGTTTAACTGCGTGCATCTACTACGAAACCGTGCCGAAGCCACAGACGTCGCAGACAGCAGCGGATGATATTATCAAGGTCTTAAATAAATACGGCAATCATCCCGCTCAGCTTAAGGTGTATGGCAAGCCTGTAGTTTTTGTATATGGACGTGCCCTGGGCCAACTTGGACTGCCTGGTTGGCTCAAAGCTATTGAACTGATTAACAAAGCCTGCAGTGGAGGCGTCACAGCGATTGGAGACCAGTTTAGTGATGGTGCAGCCCGCATTTTTGACGGCCTTCATACCTATAACACTGCGGGCAGGCTTCGGGGAATGACGCCTACCGTTGCTCGTGAGTGGGCCGGCCAGACCTATCGGTCGTGGGTACAAATAGCTGACCAGGCTGGCAAAATCAGTGCGCTGACGGTGATACCCGGCTACGACGATACGAAGATTCGCAAACCCGGCCTTGTTGTGCAGCGCTATGGGGGTGAGCTTTATCGTGTGCAATGGGAACAGGCCATCAAGGCTGACCCGCACTGGGTGCTGATTACCAGCTTCAACGAATGGCACGAGGGAAGCGAGATCGAGCCATCATTAGAATATAAGCAACAATATCTTGGGCTCACCGCTAAGTATGCCAAACGCTTCAAAGCCAAAAAACGGCCTGTCCACTTTTTTAGACAGGATAAACAGGATAATCCTCCATAAGTCCCGCAGGGGACGCTGTGTGGAGTCCATAGGACTGCAAATCTTGTCTAAATAAAATGCTAATAGTCTTTTCGATTAATCAAAAAGACTATTGGCCTCATTTGCCCTGCCCAGCGGATTCAAACTTCAATAAAAAAGCCACAGATGAACACAGATTGACACAGATTAAAAAATTAGCCACGAATTAACACGAATGGACACAAATAAAAAAAGATATGAGTGAAAATTCGTGAGAATTCGTGGCAAAAAAAGATATTAGCGAAATCAGTGAAATCAGTGACTAAAAAGTAACTTCAAATAAAAATTCACAGTTTTCTGGTCAATCTAAACTTATCTTAAATCCTATAATTATTTTGTTTCTAACTTACTGGCTCGGATGATGGGAAAATTTCAAACATTGTCAGCAAATCCGGTTAAATTCTCTTGACTTTTGTGAACTGATACGATAAACTAACATCATAAAGGGACCGGGGCCGTGAAAGACGGCGGCTGGGAACCCAAATCGGAATGGGGGGTGTTCTCAAGTTTCCCCTATTGTGAGCACCCAAGTCAAAGGGACCGGGGGCCCCAAAGCGCAATCCTTTGCGTTTGGGCAACCCCGCACCAATTGTCCCGCAGTGAAAGCTGCATCCTTGCCGGCAGTTCCGACCGCCGCCAAGGCTCAATCGGTGCGGGGGTGACGTCATTCCTGCGAAAGCAGGGAAAGGACGGTTGGGACCCCAAAACGGTTACTTTATAGGGGGGTACAAAAACAATTAAGGCAGGGACTGCGCGTATTTTTTACTGCAAGCAGTAAAAAATTCTTGGACGTTGAACTGTTGGAGAGGGACAGGGACCCCACTTCGCAATAAATCGCGAAGTGGGAACCCGCCCCAGCCGCCAAAGAAGACGGTTGGGAACCCGACAACGTTTTTGGGGGAAGAGAAAATGAAAATAGTGAGAATAACAATTCTCTGTGCGGCAGTTAGTTTAGCTCTGCCGTGCGTAGCAAAAGCTTATCTTCTTGGCACCGCGGATATAGTGCATAGCGGTTATGGTGCAAATGACGTCGTAAAGATTTGGGGTGGTGACTATAGCGGCGATAACGTGTATGGTGGCCTCTACATGCTTGATAAGACCGACGGCACTGGACAGGGCAATATTTGGCCTGATGGTCCAGTTAGTAGCTTCTGCGTGGAATTGCACGAGCAAGCCCCAGACAGCACATTAAAATACGGCGTGGTTATGCCGGAAGATGCCTACAATAGCTTTCTTGGTAGCACCTTAGGTACTACCAAGGCCGATTATCTTCGTGAGTTGTGGGGCAGATTTTTCGATCCGCTATGGGTCAGCGGTCCGTATGATAGCAAACAGAATGGCAACGCCGAAGCTTTTGCTGCAGCGGTGTGGGAGATTGTCTATGAGGATCTTCCGACATCTCCGCTGGGATGGGATGTTAGTGTTGATGGCACACCAAGTGAGCGTGGTTTCCGGGCCGAAGATGTTGATGTAACTACTGCTAATAAGTACTTACACGCCTTAACTGGTTATGGTCCAAAGGCAGATCTGCGGGCCTTCGTTTACCAGGGAAAGCAGGATTTTCTGGTAGAAGTTCCGGAGCCAGCCACAATAGCTCTGTTTGGCATCGGTGGTGTGCTGAGCTTGCTGCGCAGAAGAAGGACCAGCATGTAAAAAAAATTAGGGTGGACAAAACAGTCAGAGTCACTGGGGGGTGGTCCACAGCACATAGAAAATAAAGTAAAAGATTCGCAAATTAGGAGGAGACAAGATGAAAAAGTTAGCGGTTGTTCTCATGTTGGCCGGCTTAGGAACACTTTTCAGCACTGTTGCTCAAGCAGGTTTTGTGGATTTTACGGTTGACTTGCCTAACAGTCAGAACCAGCACCAGTGGCAATTTGACTATGATTCGCTGAAACTGACCATGGATGAAACTATTTATTCTACTTCTTCGGATCAGATTAAGATGAGCGGTACAACTGACTCAGACCCAACATTTACTGTTATTAAGACCGTCACGAACACCAGTGGTATTGACTGGACGGGCTACATATTGACGTTATCCGGTAGCGCCATTCCTACTTTCATTCCTGGAAGTGCCGGTGCCGGAGGAGGGAAGTTCAAAAACGTATCATATCCACATCCTGCCGCTATCGTGTTTTCCGGGCCGGATGCGGTCAAAAATGGTGAGCTGCTTACGCTTCAATTTGATATCAATGTTCCCACTACTGGCTTGTTTGACTTTACATTGACACAGAGTCCAGTTCCTGAGCCAGCAACGATAGCTCTGCTTGGTCTGGGCAGTCTGGGGCTGATCCGTCGGCGTCGTGCACGGTGCTGACGACAAGCCCCCCTTACTCACAAGGACGGGCTATAGGATTAGGCTTGGAGCCCTCCTGTAGCCCGTTTTTTATTTCACCAAATGGCAAATCGCAAATCGCTAATCGCTAATGGCTAATCGCAAATCGCAAATCGCTAATCGCTAATCGCAAATGGCAAATCGCTAATGGCA
>JBHIDV010000226.1:0-5119 GCA_046760285.1 Sedimentisphaerales bacterium | reverse complement strand
GGTGCGCCGGCTATTGAAAGGAGAGAGGCGCTACGGATAATTGGCTTAACGATGCGTTTGCCCAAATTAGCTGAGCAGGTAAAGAAGCTCACCGAGAGGATAGAAAAACTTGAAGCTGCAGAAAACCATAAAAGCTGAAGGCACAGTTGTTGGTCGCGGTCTATTTGCAGGCCGCGAGGCGAAGGTGGTTTTTCGTCCCGCTGCTGAGAATACCGGGGTGGTGTTCGTGCGAACGGACGTGCCGGAGGCGGTGCGGATCGCAGCGGTGGCGCCGAATCTGGCTCAGCGGTCTCGTCGCACCACCATAAAGAAAGGTTCTGTCAGCATAGAAACCGTCGAGCATTGTTTGGCTGCTCTGGCCGCATTGGAGATAGACAATGTGATTGTAGAAGTTGAAGGCTCGGAATTGCCGGCCCCAGATTGCAGTTGTGTCGAGTATTTCAAGGTTCTCAAGCGCGTAGGGCTGGTCGAACAAAACCAGCGACGCGGAGAGTTTGTTATCAGTGAGCCGATTACTATTACTGCCGGCGATGCTTGCGTTTATGCCCTGCCGGATACCAATGATGGATTGAGTATCACCTACGATCTGGATTACGGCGGACACACCGGCATTGGCAGACAGATTTTTAGCTGTCGGGTAACAGCGGAGAATTTCGAGAAGAATTTGGCACCTGCCCGAACCTTTTTGCTGGAAAGTGAGGCCAAGCAGTTTCAGGCCCGCGGCATGGGTACACATGTTGGCCCCCGGGACCTTTTAGTTATCAATTCAGACGGGCCCATTAAGAACAGTTACAGATTTCCTGACGAGTGTGCCAGGCATAAGATAGCTGATTTGATTGGTGACCTGGCGCTGGTCGGTCGGCAGGTTAAAGGCAGAATTGTAGCTTATAAGAGCGGCCATTCGCTCAATCAGCAACTGGTAAGAAAATTATATGAAGCAGCCCAGCAGCAAGAGCGCATCAGAAAATTCGGCACCGATGCAGTCCTGGATATCCGCAGGATTCAGAAGATTCTGCCCCATAGATATCCATTTTTGTTAGTGGACAAGATTATTGAAGTTGAAGGTGATACGTGGATAAAAGGGGTAAAGAATGTAACCTTCAACGAGCAGTTTTTTCAGGGTCATTTTCCTGGTACGCCTATTATGCCTGCTGTTCTTATTGTGGAAGCGATGGCGCAGGTATCGGGGTTACTGTTTGCGCAAAGGCTGGAACATACCGGCAAATTAGCAGTGCTATTAAGTATGGATGGTGTCAAACTGCGTAAAGCTGTTGTCCCTGGCGACCAACTTGTCCTTACCGCTGAGACCACCAAGCTGAGAAAAAGGACCGCGCAGTGTCAGTGCAAAGCGATGGTGGGTGAGTCCGTAGTTGCCGAAGCCCAGATTCGATTTATGTTGGTCGACGATGAAAAAGTATAAGACGCGCAAATCGCCAATCGCGAATTGCAAATCGATATGCGACAAGCGACAAGCGATTAGCGACGTGCGATTAGCGAAATATGAGGCATGCAAGAATGGCTCAGGTACATCCCAGTGCGGTAGTTCATAAGGACGCCCGGTTAGCTGATGGTGTTACCATTGGGCCTAATTGTGTTATTGAAAGTGAAGTATCGATTGGTGCCGATACCATACTTGATGCCAATGTGGTGATAGGCAGGAAAGTCCGTATCGGAAAAGGCAATCATTTCTTTGCCAATTGTGTGATTGGTGGCAGGCCGCAAGTATTGGGTCTGGGTTCGGATGAGGCGATTGGCGGATTGGTGATAGGTGATGGAAATACTTTTCGAGAGCAGGTGACAATTCATCCGAGTATTTACAAAGATAAATTCACGAAAGTGGGCAATGATAATCTGCTTATGATTGGAGTGCACATTGGGCATGACTGCATACTGGAAGATAAGATTGTTATGAGTAACTTCGTGCAGATAAGCGGGCATTGCAGGATTGAGACGGGGGTTTGGTTTAGTGGCATGGTCCTGCTGCATCAGTTTGTTACTATCGGCAAGTGGTGTTACGCCGCAGGACTGGCGGGAATTAATAAGGATATTCCGCCGTTTCTTATGGTCAGCGGCCATTATCCGCCCAGGGTTCGGGGCGTTAATAAAAGGGGTCTGCAGCGGGCTGGGCTCACCCAGCAGCAGCAACACCGAATAATCGAGGCCTATAAGAAACTCTATCGCCAAAGAGGCACGCTGTTGGCCAATGCCCAGGCCTTGGCTCAGGAAGATGGGCTCGATGAAAATGTTCGTGCTATGATTGATGTGATAATCAAAAGCAGCCAGCAGCAGTTTGGTAGATACCTCGAAAAATTTAGAGGACAGAGGACAGAAGACAGAGAACAGAGAACAGATAACAGAGGACAGACGACAGAGGACAGACTTCTGTATTCTGATTTCTGACTTCTGTCTTGGTAAGTGAGATGCAAGAAACGAAGATACGTACCGCTGTTGTAGGCGCAGGCAAAATGGGGGCCATACATGCGAAGGTCTACGACCAGCTTTCTCAAAGTGAATTTGTGGCGGTGGTTGATATAGAGGCCGAGAAGGCACAGCGTCTGGCCCATGAATATAATTGTTTGGCCGCCACTTCTTGCGAGGACATCCTGGATAAGGTCGATGCGGTAACGATAGCTGCTCCTACAGTCGAACATCTAAAGTTGGCGAAGGTCTTTATCCGAAATAAGATTCCAGTGCTGATTGAAAAGCCCTTAGCGGCCAATGTTAAAGAGGGGAAAAAGATCGTAGCTCTTGCCAAACGCAGTAATACCGTGGTAGCGGTGGGTCATTCTGAGCGCTGCAATCCGGTGGTTCAGGCGATAAAACGGCTCAACATCGAGCCAAAGTTTATCGAGGCCAGTCGCATCAGTCCGTATACCTTTCGTTCCACCGACATCGGGGTGGTGCTGGACGTGATGATTCACGATATAGATATTATTTTGTCTTTGGCGGCAAGCAAGATTAAGAAAGTGGACGCGGTGGGCGTTAGTGTCGTTGACCAGGCCGAGGATATCTGTAATGCCAGGATTGTTTTTGCGAGCGGCTGCATCGCCAATATTACCGCCTCCAGATTGGCTCTGAGAACAGAAAGAAAGGTCAGGGTATTCAGTCGGCAGGCCTATTTGAGTGTAGATTATCTCAAAAAGAGCGGGATTATTATCAAGGCTGACCCAAATACTAACGTTCTGCAGTGGATAAAGCAGCATAGGGCGTTAGGCGATTTTGACCTGACAAAAGTTAATTGGCCGGATTTGTTACACATCGAACAGCTTCAGGTAGATGATAAGGAGCCGTTGCGCCTGGAGCAGGAGGCCTTTCTAAGGGCGGTGAGAGATAGAGCGCTTAGCCCTGAAGTCAGTGCCGAAGAAGGTCTGGCTGCGCTTCAGTGCGCCCAGAAGATTCTGGCCTGCGTAAAAAAACACAAGTGGGGTCAGGCAATGAACCCCCGGTAAAACCGGGGGCTAAATATTTAGCCCCACGTTTTACGTGGGGTTATTTTTCTTCAGTTTGCTGACCAGTTGATGGGCCAGGCGGGTCGGCTCCGGCAGGCGATATTTAGTGGTCCAGGCGAGGGTGATTTTTATCGCATCTTCTAATAGGCACTTGTTGCCCACCGAAACAAAGACCGGCTCGACATTACTGCGTGTTCTAACTACCGCACCAATAACTTCTTGATTATCTTTCAGCGGACTATATGCGCCTTTTTCGGGTGCCGGCTCTTCGAAGCTGCCGGTCAGTCTGCTTTTTGCACAGCCGATGGTTGGCTTATCGAAAAAAAGGCCCAGATGTGCTGCCAGGCCGAGCCGACGGGGATGGGCTAAGCCCTGGCCATCGATGAGAAATGCGTCCGGCTCTTTCTTGAGCTTTTCTACTGCGGCCAGACAGACGGGGGATTCGCGGAAAGAAAGTAGGCCCGGAATGTAGGGAAAGCTAAGTTTTTGCGTTGCGGTTGCTGTCTCGATAACCTCAAAGTCTGTTTGCTCGGGACTCCGCTTCGCGGGAATCTCCTCCCAAAGGCCTTTTGTTACGTTTGGCATCTTTAGAATAACTACGGCGGCGATAATTTTTCCTTCATCCTTACTCAAAGCACAATCCAGGCCAGCTATTGTTTTAGGCTTAGTTTTTAATTCAATTTGTTGCACCTGGCCGGCGAGTTGTTTCTGCAGAGCTATCGCCTGCGAGTAAGACAAATTCCAGCCATGTAATTTTTTCGTTTGCACAGCGGCTTTAATTTAACAGAAAAGGTTATTTAGCTCTGCCAAAATTTCCTTACCCTGCTGTTAAACCACCCGTTCTGGAGTAGGTAGAACGGGGATTTATGTTAAGACAAAGCGATTTTGTAACTGCCTAAAAGTCAATTCTATTTGTATAATGAATGAGTGCATGTTTTTAGACTATTCGCGGGTTTGTGCCGCTTGGAGCAAAGCCAAAAAGGCTTCTTTTAGTGGTTGGCTGACCGCACTTTCAGGCTCTGCCAAGAGCAATTTCTGATAGGCATTCAAATATTGTGTACGCAATCTATGGAAGAGATGAAGGAAATGTCGTAGGAAGCTAATACAATCAAGAATGGTCATCTCAATTCCATTTGTTTTCTCATAGATGCTACGAGCGTAGTCTTTCGCATCCTGGTCGATGACATCAGTAGTAATAAAGATGTAGTTATCAATTTTACTACTCGCATGGCTTATTTTCTGCAGTGCGCGATCGATATCTTCTCGGGTTACACGCCTTGTTTTCATCTCATAACTTGTTACCACATTGTTATCATCAATAAGTGTAATCTGTAAATCACCTATTGCGCTAGTTTGTTCATCTGCAGCGGTATGGCCTGAAAGTGGTAAGAGGCGTTCTTGGAGATTCTCAGATGCGGCTTTATAAGCTGCAGCCACCACGAGTACAGGCAATCTGCTTGCACGGGGACAAGCAAGGTGTTGTTGAATAAGTGAAACTATATCTTCAGAAGACAAGGGAATTGCACCTTCAGAGGCTCTTAAGGAAGCAAGGAGAGTAGCCATTCTTTGACGTCTTTCTTTCCCAACTTTTATGAGGCATCTAACCGTTTCAACAAGAAGGTCCTCTGCTGAGACTTTCTGTGTATAGACGTGATTAAATAGTTCAAGGA
>JBHIDV010000225.1:0-5120 GCA_046760285.1 Sedimentisphaerales bacterium | reverse complement strand
CGAGCTTCGAGCTTCCAGAACGAGCATCGATACGAGCATCGACAACGTTAAACAAGAAACTCTACTTTAGGCGCTTTAGACACTTTTTTGAGGATATTAAATGCGTTGGTTTCGGTTTGTGGCGCTCGTTCTTATTGCCACCATATTGCAAACCAGCCTAATCGACATAATCGCTTTTCCGGCTGCCGAGGTCAAACCCAATTTGTTGTTAATACTGTTGGTGTTTTTTGCTGCCCACTGCCAGAGCACCGATGCCATTATAACCTCTTTTACGATAGGCTTTGCTGCCGATGTTATCAGTTCTACCATGGGTCCACAAATAATCAGCTTTGGTCTGTTTGGCACTTTGCTGTCAGAGATGTACCATGTTATCGCCGTCAGAAAATGGTCTTATCAGTCACTTGCTATATTTATTACCGGCTTTTTGACCGCTGCTGTGGCCTATTTGTTAACCGTTCTCAAGGTAATCTTTCTTGAGGCCGAACCGGTGGCGTTAAACACGTACACCGTGTTATTTTGGACACCTTTATATTCGGCCATAGTAGGGCCGGTTTTGTTCTTGCCGACACAGTGGTGGATGCGTATAAGAACACATCGCTTCAGCCGACATTAAGAAGAGAAATCCGAATATCGAAATCCGAATTTCGAAACAAATTCGAATGACAAAAATTCAAAATTCAAAACGTTTTGGTCATTTGGACATTTTGATATTGTCCCCGTTTTCACGGGGACAAGTTTACCCCTGCGAAAGCAGGGGTGCTTCGGATTTCGAATTTTGTGCTTTATGAACATGTTCGATAAGCGAATCAAGATTTTCATAATTGTAAGCGTATTGTTTTTGCTGATTTGCGTGCTCCGTTTGGTACAAATGCAATTGCTGCCCGGCTCATCTCTTCAGAACGAAATAGAACAGTTAAAGCGCCAAAGAAGCCTGTCCCGGCAGCTTAAGACCATCAGAGGCCGAATTCTGGACAGAAACGGTAAGGTATTAGCTGTCGACCAGCCGAGATTTGAACTACAAATAGAGTACAAAGTCAGTTGTTTTGCCGATGAGCGCGTAAGATATGCAAAACTCTTAAAGGCCGCCAGGCAGGATAATGCGGACGTCCTGTTGCCCAAAATTCAAAAAGAGCTGCAAGCTGGACGCCAAGACCTGCAGCGCATAATTGACAAATGCACACACTTTGGCTTCAGTCCTGAAGATATTAATAACAGGATTAAGCAGATAAACAACAAGATATGGAATCTGCGTGAATACCTTGCGTGGAAGAGAAATTACCCGGACCAGGATTTTGAAATAGCCGTGCCTGATGCCAACGAGCGCCTCCTATTAACAGCCAAGGTAGATATTGCTGAGATGCATAAGAGCTGGCCCCTGTTTGAATTAAAAAGTGATGATGCCGTTTTTAATGCCCAATTCGAATTCATGGAGACAGACGGAGTTAATATTGTAGCACAGGCCCGCAGGTCTTATCCTTACAATCCAGTTGCGGCTCAGACAATAGGATGGGTTGGGCAGGCAAAACAAGAGCAAGATACCAAGCTATTCGAAAATGATAGATTAGCAAGGTATTTGCACGGCGAAGTCTGCGGCAGGGAAGATGGGGTTGAATATGTTTGTGAAACAATACTTCGAGGCAGGCGAGGTGAGCTCGTTTATGACATAGACCGCCGGTTAACAAACAGAACTGAGACGGAGTTTGGAGAAGATGTCACTCTAACTTTGGACATTGAGCTTCAGCAGAGAATAGAAAACTACCTGGCCAATTATCCGCACGACCCAAGTTGTGGGCCTGGAATGGCGGCGGCGGTCATTGATGTGGCAACAGGCGATATCCTGGCATTGGTTTCAATGCCAGTTTTTGACTTAAATCGTGCCCGGTATGACTACGGCACTCTTGTTAGTGACCCCAATAAGCCATTGATAAATCGAGCCATAAATAAGCAATATCCACCCGGCTCAGTGGTAAAGCCCTTGATTCTTATCGCTGGGCTGGAATCCGGCAAGATTACCCCGGATGAGATTATAAATTGTCCCGCCGAAGAGGCGCCGTGGGGCTGGCCAAACTGTTGGATATACAATAGATATAAATCTGGTCATGACGGTATGTGGCTAAACCATGCCCGCAACGCTATCAAGGGCAGTTGCAATATTTATTTTTCCCGCCTGGCCGACAGAATCGAGCCGATAGTTTTGCAGCAATGGCTGTTTAAGTTCGGCTACGGCCACTGCTTTAGTCTTGCGTCGTCCATCGAGCGTGATACGCCGAACGCAATACGCAATACGCAATACGCAATACGAGATTTTAGGCAGGCACCTGGACAAATATCAAGTATTCTGCCAAAAACAAAAATTTCGTCTTTTGAACAAATACCCACCCTGGCAAAGGCAGAATGTAGGCTGTTTGGCATGGGCCAGGGCAATCTGCGAGCCACGCCGCTGCAGGTCGCAAACGCAATGGCCGCCATCGCCAGAGACGGACTCTATAAATCACCCCGGCTCTTCTCGTCGTGTGAAAAGGCAAATACGCAATACGCAATACGCAATACGCAATACGACCTTAATATCTCGCCGCAAACCTTGCAGGTAATCCTTGATGGCATGAGCGCCGTGGTTAATGAGTCCGGCGGAACAGCTCACAAGGAATTTGCACCGGTTCTGGACAGTTTCGCCGAGCAAGGCATAAAAGTTTATGGCAAGACCGGCTCAACGGAAGCGCCGGAGGTTGCCTGGTTTGCAGGTTTTGCCAAAGCCTGCCCCGAGCAAGGCCGAGGGGATAGCTCGGGTCGCGGTATTTCTATTGCGGTCGTTGTAGAAGGTGGCCAGCACGGCTCAAGCGACGCCGCACCTTTAGCCCGCGACATCATCCAGTTCTGCATCGAATTCGGATATATAGGCAAATCTGCGAGTCCTCTGTCACAGCTTAATTGATGATTGTCATTGTCAGGCTAAAAAACCCTTTCGTCGCTCAGAACAGAAACTATAGGTTGCGAGCCTCGAGATAATTCAGGGTTTTTTCAAGTATGGCCGCGGCTACCGGCGCAGCTACGGTTCCGCCGGTATAACCTTTGCCCAGCGCCACATTCGGCTTGCGGAGCGAAACTAAAACGATTACCGCCGGGTCCGCTGCCGGTGCGCCGGCTACAAACGAGGCAATATAAGCATCTTCAGCATAGCCTCGGCCATCAGTTTTAGCCAACTGAGCGGTGCCGGTTTTGCCAAACACCTGCCATTTTGCCAGCTTTGCTTTTCTGCCCGTACCCTCATTAACTACGCCGGTCAAGGCATCGCTAATTATCCATTTAGCAACTTCGGGCTTAATGACGTAACCGATTTGCGATTTGCGATTTGCGATTTGCGATTTGCGAATCTTCCCGTTGCAATCCACCACTGCTTTGACCAAATAGGGCTGAACCAAATGGCCGCCGTTGGCCAATATGCAGAAAGCTCGAATCAACTGAACCGCAGTCACAGAAATCTCCTGGCCAAAAGGTATTCGAGTTACGCTATATCCTGTCCACTCGCTGGCAGGTCTTAGTAGTCCCTCAGCTTCGCCGGGCAGGTCGATGCCGGTCTTTTTGCCGAAGCCGAAGAATCTCAAGCCTTCATAAAGCCTCTTTTTGCCCAGCCTTTGGCCAATCTTAGCCATTCCTATATTGCTGGATTGAACTAAGATCTCACGCACCGTTAAATTGCCGAAACCTCTGCGATATTCGCCGATCCGCCCAAAGCCTTTTCCGCGATAGTCTCCGTTTTCGCAGAATATCTTTTCATTCTTATTGACAGCACCAACATCCAGTGCAATGGCTGCTACAATCGGCTTAATAATACTGCCCGGCTCAAACTGGTCGGTGGTGGCACGATTGCGAAGATTGCTCGGATGGGCAGAGTCCGCCACCGGTGGGCCTGGATCAAAATCGGGTAGTGAGACCATAGCCAGAATTGCCCCACTTCCTGGCTCAGCCACAATTACTAAAGCCGACTCAGCCTCGAAACTGGCGTATTGCTTCATAAGTTCGGCTCGTGCAAACTCCTGAATGGTGGCATCGAGGGTTAATATAATCCCACACCCATCTCGTGACTCGAGGGACGGGGGACGAGAGACGAGAGACGAGAGACGAGAGACGAGGGACGAGGGACGAATGGGGCGAAGAGGTCGACGATGTACATCAGCAAAGAAGATACTCTGTCCTGGTGAACCGCTTAGCTGTTTATGATATTGGAACTCAATACCCCCTAAACCTCGATTATCAAGACTCGTAAAACCAACCACGTGTGCGGCGAGTTTTCCCATCGGATAATGTCTTCGCCAGTCATATTGAACACCTATGCCATAGATTTTGCTGGCGGCGCTGGCCTGATTTTCATCGGCATCGGCTTTGATTTTTGCAAAGCCGGGATTTTTACTTTCGTAGATTCGTTTGCAGATTTCATGTGCGCCCATATCCACGATGGGAGCAAGCTTGTTGGAGGTAGTTTTGGGGTCCTTTATAAGCCGGGGCTCAGCAAAAATGATTCGGATTCTGTTACTTGCAGCAAGAACTCTGCCCCGCCGGTCAAGAATCACACCCCGCTGAGGCTTTCGAGGATAGAAAGACCTTTGCTGCCTAATGCAAACATCAATATAGTGAGCGCCCTTGTAATACTGCAGATAAAAGCACCGTCCAGCCAGTGCTAAAAACACCCCCATTAGAAGCAACAAAAAGAAAATGATAATGCGAACACTTTTGTTGTGCATCCTTTTTAATCTGTGTCAATCTGTGGTTGACTCCCGCGGAGCGGGGTCCCAAGATGTTGTGAAATCGCAGCGGGATTTATCAAACTTTCCAACTGTAGTTGCTTGTTGCCCAACTGTTGTTTTAATCGGCTCTGCTCGGCAGTGTGCGTACAAAGCTGATAGAAAATGCGATTGTTGGCACTACGAAGATAAACAGCAAAAATTAAAACAGCCGTAAAACAAAAAACAGCGAAGACAAAACGAAATAGGGACATCATAATAGATAAACTCGAATATCCAAACAAACTGGTTAATTGGTTACCAGGAAACTGCCTAACGTGAATGTATAGAAGCTCGTTTGTCGTTCTCGAAACTCGTATCGAAGCTCGAAGCTGGAGACTG
>JBHIDV010000224.1:0-5126 GCA_046760285.1 Sedimentisphaerales bacterium | reverse complement strand
CAGGTCCTCGAAATTGGTTGTTCCATCATCGTTCAAATCAGAAAGTTTGTCATCCGTGGTCCCACATTTTTGATAAACGGTCAATACACCTGCGGCAGGGATGCTGGCAGTTACGGATTGTCCGCGGCCGATGGATTGGTCCGGCAGGTCCCGGTCATATTCACTGAAGGTGGTATATTTAATGCCATAAGTACCTGGGGGCAGTCCAACAATGTTGAATGAGCCGCCGGTCTCGGCCTTTACCACCACCACGTACTTACCGTTGGCATTGATGAAGGCCAGAGGGTCAAAGCTGGACGAAGAACCCGACAGGGCTTTAGACCTGGGCGGCGCGGTATAAAAAGTGGCTTTAATTCTGACAGCGCCGGGCCTGATAAATTTATAATACTGCCGGGTAAATTTCGTTTTTTCGCCTATCGTCAAGACAGGCTTGTCGGGGTCACGATTATCAAGAACATATAAGGCCAGCTGACCCCACTGGCCGATAGGCGCGTACGCCACAACGCCGCCTTGCTGCCAGGCCGAATTCCTTCCCATTTTGAGGTCTTTATGCAGAGTCTGATAACCATTGCCACTTAGCCACCATTCGAGCATCGACGTATTAATCCCATACTGCGTAGCGCGGCTAACAATGGCCTGTAAGTTAGTATCGCTGGCGCCTCCATATCGGTGGTAGCTAAATTCGCTGACATACTGCACGGCGCCCGGGACCTGCACGAGCTGGTCAAAATAAGTGACAGCGCGGCCCATGTGAGTATTCGAGGGAGCTATAATATCAGGCTGATAGCCATTAGCCTGCAGCTTAGCCATAGTTTTTACAATCGCATTGCCGATGGTGGTTCCGCTCCACTGGCTGACATTGTCCGGCTCCAGAAGAATCTCCAGACCATCCGGAACCCAGCCGTATTTACTTTGCAGATGGTTAAATGTCGCCAGCATAAATTCGGCGTATTCGTCGGGGTCGTTGTGGATGTACCGCGAGCCAGTGGCATTTTGGCCTGTAAAAGCAACATAACAGAGGTTTATGTAAAGATTTTCTCCTTTAGCTTCGAGGCGTTGTTTCAGTGCGAGAACAAATTTGTCAATGGTCATATCTATTTCAGTGAAGTGAAATCCATCCGGGTTGATAACATCGGGGTCGCTATTGTCATTGACGTTTGCGTAGCGATGCGAACGCCATGTCTGATAAGGCACTTTTCCGCTACGGTAGAGGGCAAAGTAATCTGTGTCATTTTCCACTCCTGCCCTTATCTCCAGGCGAACCCGATTGATGCCCAGGTCGTTCACCACCCGCTCGAGAATCTCATCTTTCAGAGCGCCTAATTCGAGGTCATATCCAAACATAGTCTCCCAGCCGGTGATAGTTTGGTAGGTGATGTCAGGATAAATCACGATGGTATCAGCTGATGAATTCGTTACTACACAAAGAAGAAAAATTAAGAGATAACTGCTTTTATTAAAATACTTCATCGTCCTGACCTCCTTCAATATTTGCCACATTTGCCACACTTTTAATCTACGTTGAAAGATTCTACTTATGTATCATTTTACCACAAAAGCCGCTCTTTTAGACAGGATTAACAGGATTGGCCCGAAATCTTTTTTGAATGTATCTGGTCTTATCTTGTATATCCTGTCAAAAAACTTTGCCACAAAGAGGCACAAAAGGAAAAAAATAAATCATTTTTGTGCCTTTTCGCGGCCAAATTCATCATTAAAGATATGGATTATGTGCTTTTTCGTGGGCGATTGTGGTTATTGGGCCGTGGCCAGGATAGACCTTTGTGTCGTCCGGTAAAGTTAAGAGTTTTTCCTTTATGCTCTTTATCAGCTCATCGGTACTGCCGCCTGGAAAATCTGTCCGGCCAACCGACTCAGCAAACAGAGTATCATTCGTAAAGACAATCCCTTCGGCCTTTGAGTATAAGCAGATACCACCTGGCGTGTGGCCTGGGGTATGTAGCACCTCCAGCCTTATACCAGCTTGCTCGATTATGCTTTTGTCCTCGAGGAGCGAATCTGCTGGCCTGGTGGTGAATCCGCCAGGGTGGACCAGAGCCGAGAGATTATGCTCCGGGTCGATAAGCATTTCGGCATCGAGCTTATGGATATAAACCCTAATATCCGGATAGTGTTCACGCAGAGCAGCCACAGATGCTATATGGTCTATATGACCATGAGTAAGAACCACCGCAACAGGATTCAATTTATGTTCCTTCAAAAAACCAATTAACTGGCCAGGCCCGAGGCCCGCGTCAACAATCAAGCAGTCCCCTCGACTACGCTCAGAGCAGGCTCTGGCTGTGTCACTTTCCCGCAGCACATAACAGTTGGTCTGATATTCACCCAGAATTAGACGGTCGATTTCCATTTAGCTTGTTAGTATATGAATTTGTCTTTTTGGACAGGATTTACAGGATACAAGGCTAACTAAATAAAATGAAATCCTGTTAATCCCGTCTAAAATAACCTGTCCTTAGCATTTGCGATTTTCAATTTTCAATTGCAAATCGTCAATCGCAAATCGAAAATTTTTTAGCCGTACTTGACCAGCAGGGCCAATTTTGTTAGTGTGCTTGACTTACAGAAGACAGAGGACAGAATTTCTGACTTCCGACATCTGACTTCTGACTTGCGAGGATACGAATGAAAGATTTTAGGCGAGTATTCAAGTATGTTTGGCCGCAGTGGCCGCGGATTATTGTCGTCCTCGTCAGCGCCATGATAGTCTCCTCTCTTTTATCATTAAGTTTTATGACCATCATACCACTTTTAAAAGTTATGATGGGCCAGGAGGGTTTACATGGCTGGATAGAAAGAAAAATCTGTGCATATCGGTACGGCATAATTCTGGATACCGGATTCTCGACTCCCAACTCTCGAGCAGCATCCAGTATCCAGTATCCAGTATCGAGCTGGTTAGTGACAAATGTCGAGCAGGACAGCCCAGCCGCAAAAGCAGGACTACAAAAACTCGACATAATTACTCGATGCTGGCCCCCCATCAAGTCGGGGGGTATCGAGTATCCAGTATCGAGTAGAGAAAAGCTCCTTGAAGCACTTGCGACTGCACCCGAAAACACCGATCTTATCATTCAAGTGCGCCGACTCGGTAATGAAGGCGCCATTGATAAATTAACGTTTAATACGGGCCCGAAGCCCTTTTATATCGACCATATAGAGAAATTAATGGGCCTTCTGCCACGGCCACAAACCGAAGAAAACAAAACCAAAACGGTAATCTTTATCATCCTGGCAATGGGGGTGGTTACAATCATTCGATGTCTGGCGAAGTTCTATCAGGAATACATGGCTCAAAAAGTAGTGCAGATAGGAATAAATCATTTGAGGGAGGATGCTTTTGGTCACGCTATGGATGTGCCCGTCGGATTTTTCGCCAATGAACGGCCGAGTGACACCGTCAGCAGAATTATCGGTGATACCAGCGTAATGGGCAAAGCTGTCAAAATAATGCTGGGAAAGGCACTGCGGGAGCCTCTAAATGCACTGTTTATGGTAACAGCAGCGATGCTATTAAACTGGCAACTAACGTTGATTTTTTTGTGCGGTGCACCCGTTGTGCTGGGATTAGTTTTTGTGTTCGGCAAAAAAATGAAACGGGCCACCAGGAAATCGCTGATGGCCAGCTCACAAATGCTGGCAAAACTTCAAGAAACCATGGCCGGGCTCAAAGTGGTCAAGGTCTATAATCGCCACGAGTATGAGCGAGATAGTTTCAGAGTAATAAATAACAGATTGTTAAAACAATTACTAAAGATCTCGAAAGTTGATGCTGCTACGACACCAATAATGGAAGTGTTGGGGATGGCAGCAGGCTCAGCAGCATTGATAGTCGGAGCATACTGGGTTACAGCCGGGGCAATGGACGGCCCTGAATTCTTTGGGTTGTTGATTTTATTAGGAGCTGCTGCTGAGTCGGTGCGAAAGACTTCCGACATTTGGAACAAAATACAGGAGGCAAATGCCGCCGCAGAAAGGGTATTTGCCGTCATCGATGCGCCCGTAGAGTGCGAAAAGCCCGGAGCGCGCCGGCTGCCGCCGTTGAAAGATGAAGTGGAATTCAAAGATGTGGTATTTACCTATCCTGGCGCAGATGAGCCGGCCTTAAAGGGAATCAACCTGGTGGTGCCGGCAGGACACAATGTTGCTATTGTAGGACCTAATGGCTCAGGCAAAACAACGCTGGCCAATCTCATACCGAGGTTTTATGACCCAGATAACGGCCAGGTCCTCATAGACGGCATAGATATTCGAGTTGCAACGCTGAGTAGTTTAAGAGGCCAGATTGGAATGGTCACGCAAAATGTGATAACATTCAATGCTACGGTTGCGGAAAATATTGCCTATGGTAAACCCGGCGCCACCACCGAGGAAATAATAGCGGCAGCCAAGCGCGCATTTGCCCACGAATTTATTGAGCCCCTGCTTAACGGCTATGATACGATGATAGGTGAACAGGGGGTCGGGCTTAGTGGTGGCCAATTGCAAAGAATCATAATAGCCAGAGCGATTCTGAAAAATCCTCCTATCTTGATATTCGATGAAGCAACCAGTCAAGTTGATGCTGATAGTGAAGCCAAAATCCATAAAGCCATAGAGGAAATTATGCAGGATAGAACCACTTTTATCATCGCCCATAGATTCAGCACCGTTATCACCGCAGATGTAATAGTAGTAATGGATAATGGGCAAATTATCGCTCAAGGTCAACATGATGAGCTGATGCAGACTTGTCCATTGTATCAAAGTTTATACGAAACACAGTTGGTAAAGGCATAATGAGACAGAAGACAGAAGTCAGAAATCAGAAGACAGAAGTCAGAAGACAGAAGTCAGAAGTCAGATATTCTGTCATCCGTCTTCTGTCCTCCGTCCTCTGTCATCTGTCCTTATTTGCACTTAATTTGCACTTTCGCCTACAGGAAATTGTCCATCTTGCCGATTTTAGGTTAGATGATATAAGCTAAAGCTGCAAAGCTAAGAAATTTTTGAATCTTTGAGGTTGTGGTCTATTGCTTTCAGCTTTCACTGTAAGAATATATACAATATTGTAACCGTTCACGAGGGCAAAACTGCGTTTTGTGTCATTGCGAGGCCTTTAGGCC
>JBHIDV010000223.1:0-5206 GCA_046760285.1 Sedimentisphaerales bacterium | reverse complement strand
GCAACGGGAGGGATGGATGTTTGGATGAAGACAGAAAAGCTGGCCCTTGACGGCGTGGTTGCCATTTACGAGCCGGATGATAGTTTCTACCTGACAGAACATTATTTTGAGGTTTATCCGTGGTCAAATTCTATTAGGATTTCGGCCCAGGAGCCATTAAGCAACTTTCTCTGGCAGTTTTCAGCAGGACAATTTGCCACACTGCAGGGAGACAACGAAAAAGATGTTGCGCCAAGAGTGATATCTTATCGTGATTATGCACAAGCAACACTGTGCATAATAACCGCACCAGTGCGTCTTGTGGATGAGTCGGTTGGTTTTATCAAAGAGGCTGGTCCAGTAAAAATGGAAGGGCAATGGTACTATCCAATCGTCCAAACTCGGTTCTCGATACCCCCCGATCGAGTCGGAGGCCAGAATCCAGAATCCGGAATCCAGAATCAAGTCCAGCCTTACTGGTCCAAAGTGGTTTTCTTTCAGAATACCGACAGCTCTTTAGTCGATATGGTCTGGTTTGCCAAGGTCGAGGAGGGACCCCGCTTTGCGGGAACCCAAAAGAAGTTTTTAGCAGTTCGCGGCTATGACTATAAAGAGGTTGTCGAGAACGGCGTTTTGGTTCCTACCAGGATAGAGATTTTTAGAACCGATGACCGAGCTGTCATTGGCCAGCGAATGGTTAAGATAGACTTTAAATAGTCGTCCGGTAATTACAGTACAGAAAAAGATTCACCTGCCTGCTTCCGCAGCCGGTTCGCCCAAGGCATTTAGGGGTTGTTCAATAGTCAACTTAGTTCCCAGAGTAGCAGCCAGGTCGGGCAGGTCATACAACGTCAATGCGCCGTGCACGGCGTTGACCAGTTGGTTGCGAGACTGGCCCATTTCGATTATGTTCGACCAAGAGAGCAACGGCTGCACCAGCTTGACCGAGCTGAATATTTCAGGCTCCAGCGCTGCAGCATGCAATGCGCCAGCGCAAACGTGACCCACCGCTACCAAGTCTACCGGGGACGATTGTCTCTCGTGTAAGAAGCGAGAGCAAACCAGGACATCCTCTGCCCGCATGCCAACAAAGGAACGTCCGAGCAGGTAGGCTATATAGACCTCATCACGGTCTGGCCCGAAATACGAGCTGGAATCCCCTTGTTTTCCTTGCTGTGTCTCGCCGGTTCCTCGCAGGTCGACAGCCAGCACGACCTTACCTGCTTCCACGAGTTGCTCGATGGGGCCACCGGCGCCAGCATCTGCGTTTTTTCCGCCTTCATGGACATACAATACCCCGCCTTCGGTGGGTTTCTGGTCATGCACAAACATAAGTGCCGGTAAGTAGATACCTTCCTCGGGTTTAAGAACCAGCTTTTCGATACGGTAGCCTGTCCGCTTGACGACACCAGCCTTCTGTACTACCGGTTTTGGCAGTTGCGTAAGCTTGCGGATGCCTGTAATCTCACGCACTTGATTTAGTAACTCTGCGTGGGCGGTTGTGGGACCCCGCCCTGCGGGAACCCTGCTCCATAGCTTCTTACGGCGCTTGGCCAATTGTTTCTCATAATCCCGATTCAAGTCGTAGGTTGATCTGGCTGTCTTCAATAGCATGACCTGACCTTGTGGCGTGCATTGGGTTTCCTCCTCGCTGAGCTTTTTAATGGCTGGCTCAGTTATCGGTTCGTCTTTTTTTAGTAGCCACCGTGCCATCCATCGTACAACCCCTTCTCGCTGCTGCCGATTGAAATTGTGCTTCGCATCATTTTCTAATATGCTTATGCGTTCAGCAAAACCAAGGCGGGTGTACAGGCGCTTTGCATAGCGGAACGAGCTCCAAGTTCCATGGATGTCGAAGAAGTCGCCAGTTGCAGAGCAGATCAATATTGGTATCGGCGCCCGCATCATCAGGTAATCAGCATGGTCCATCCCAAACGCAAGTTGACCGTAGATATTCTGCTCGGCGTCTTGCGGCCCAACAGTCGGCAGCAAGCGATCGAAGTTGGTGATATAACAACTTGGTGCTGCTGCAACGATGCGTTCATCCAGTGCCATCAAGTACGAGGTCTGTGTGCCTCCACCACTACAGCCTGCGCAACCGATGCGCTTCGCGTCGACCTCCGGTCGCGATTGGAGGTAATCGATGGCTCGCATTGCGTCCCAGATCTCGAACCGAGCGGTATTCTGGCCGAGTAGAATGCTGCCGACCCCAACCATGGTGTGACCCCTTGTTCCCCAAAGTTCCGGAAGCGCAGACGGTAACTGACTTCGCTCACCCTGGTCGATGGGGTCAAAGACCAGCGCTGCCATTGCGTTGAGAGCCAGCAGTGCTGCCATGGTCTGGTAGGCCTCGCTGGCCTTTCCGTTACGGCTGTGGCCGCACGGTATCAGCACGCCTGGATACGGCCCTTTATGTTTTTCAGTGTCAGGCAAAAACAGCAGAGCGGTAACGTAGTGTTTCGGCTGGCTCTCGAAGATGATCTTCTCGACACTGTAGCCCGGCCGCTGAATCACGCCCGTGACTTGTGGGTTCAGCGGCGTCCGCTGCGGCAACTCGCCGACAGCCGCAAGGAACTTCCTGCGTAGATTCTTCTGGTACTCGGCTATCTGCTCGGGCGTTTTACGTTGCTCGTATTGCGTTTTCCATTCCTCGAACTTTTGTTCAGCCAAGCGCAACAAATAACGTCTCATCATGTCGCTACGTTTGACTCCGGCGACTGTTTCTGATAAAACCGTCAGGCTGTCATCGGCAACTACGACCGTTCTGCTCACCAAAGACAGACACAGAATTAGTACAGCTATTATTCTTCGGTGCATAATCATCTCCTATTGTCTTTATTTATTGTCCTTATTTACGGCTTGTCGCTGGTCGAAATTGTATGGATTTGCAATTGTCTTTCTGACCAGCCAAGTTTTTTGGCGACTGCCTGCGGAAACCGCCATCTGGATTTATCTTCAGCATATAATCGTATCCGGCTACATTCGGCAGCCATCGCTATAGCTTGCGGCATATCAAGATATCGCAGCACATTGAGAAAGATTGGCCCATCGCGGTGCGAACGAGGCAGATACCATAGGTCAAGTCTGTCGATGTCGGGCTCAAAAAGCGAAGCATACAGTACTATGCCGGCCATCTGGCCCTTGCCCCTAAGAGTCACCGGCAAATCGCCTACAAAATCGGTCTTTCGCAGCGTTTGAATTGCTCGCCGCACATCCCATACTCGCATTCCATCGAGCGTCTGGCCAAGCAACATAAACCGCCGACGAATTTGCGTTTGCTTGCGCTCATCCGGATTCCAGGCCGTTGGCCCAATGCCACGCGGGGCGAAGTATGCCAATACTCGGTTCGTATTGTTAAACATTTCCTGGTACTTATTGAAAGCGATTTCATTCGGCTCAGGCAGCGTCTGGTCTTCGAGTTCGCCGGCAAAACCTACTTGCATAGCGGCCAGCCATTCGGTCCAGCTCTTTTCATCAAGGGCCTTTAGCACAACCTTGTCGGCCTTATCGAGCCCGGCCCGATGCGCCAGATATAACCGCAAGCGAACGTGTGGCTGGCTGGTAAAGTCGAAAGCGCTGAATCTGATGCCATCTCGCTCAACACAAAATACTTGCTCGATATCGAGCGGACCAGCCTCGGCCTCTGTGGGCCAGCCACGCAGCGCCTTTTCCCGGAGTGATTTCATCCAGGCTTTACGCTGCTTTGACCATTCGGCAGTTGATTGGGGCACCGAGGCCTGCCCGCCGAACTCTCTGGGCAGGCGGGGCTTCGGTGCTTTGGATACGAACGATTCGTGTATCTCTGTGTTTATCTGGTCAGCAGGAAGCTCTTGGAAAACCTTCAGTTGCTCCGGCTCAAAGAAAGGCACAGCCGGCTTATCAATCAAGGGATTCTCGCCTTTTAGGAAGCGATTAAACCATACAAAGGCGTGTACTCGAAGCTCTTGTGTGTCCTTGTGGGGCCCTTCGGTGATGTTCAGGCCCAGGTTCGGCTCGGCGTCGTATAGCCGATAGATGTCCCGCACTTTTTCGTGCAGACGGACAACTCCATCCAGCGGGAAGATTCTATCTTTGTCGGTATTGGATATAAGAAGTGGGCGTGGCGCCACCAGCGCTGCCACGAGTGGATAGTCCCAGCGGTAGGTATTTAAGATGAACATACAGTCACAGTGTCCCTCGACGCAGCCGTCCACAACGTGGTTTTGAAGGTCAGTTATGCCCGCTACCGGCACAGCCGCCTTGATGCGGTCATCGATGGCGGCTATCCACCAGCTATAGGCGCCGCCGCCGGAGCGACCGGTGACACCGATACGGTCCATGTCCACTTCCTTGCGAGTCTGAAGATAATCCAGCGCCCGAATGCAGTTCCAGGCCTCGACGCCGGCTGGCGTGTAGCCACGGCTATTCCACCACCACATTTTGTATCGGTATGTGCCGTAATGGATGCCCTCAATCTCGCCTAATTGCAGCGTATCCATAATGAGGCAGACATAGCCGTGCCGTGCAAACCAGGCGGCGTGGTGCTGGTAGCGGACCTTATTGCCGTAGCTAATATCATCTTTCTTGACTTTGGCGTGACCACAAACGTAGAGAATGGCCGGCACTGGTTTTTCCAGACCTTTTGGGATGTATAGATTAGCTGTCACGTAAAGGCCGGGGCGGGACTGAAAGTGAATTTTTTCTACGATAAATTCATCGTGCTCGACCTTGCCAGTGATGACGGGCGCCAGGGCGGTTTTTTCCGGCAATGGGCAAAGCCCGAACATCTCCAGAAGTTGCTTTCGATATTCTTTACGCTTCGCTTTCCATTCATCGAGTGTTTTGATGTCGGTAAGGCATCGGTCGGCCAACTTGGCAGTCTCAGCACGGAAGTATTCAGCGAGCTGCTGGTCAGCAGGCGACGGCCCGATGGTATGCCAGTCCGCCCCAAAACATGGTGAGCCGATAGCCACGAAAAAGCACAAAAAGCACAAAAAAGTACGAGCTGCGCAACCGCAACCGATTCCGGGGTGATGGTTGCGCTGCTCGTTTTGAGCCTTTTCGTGGCGAATATATTTTTTAGCCATTTGAACCTCCTATAAAACTTAGAATTATTATTGTCCACAAAGAGGCACAAAAAACACAAAAAAATATCATTTTGCGCCTTTTCGTGGCTAACTTACTTTTCTAAAACCATTTATTAAGGTTTTCTTTAACAAAATCGTCATCTGTAAGATGGGGATAATCC
>JBHIDV010000222.1:0-5251 GCA_046760285.1 Sedimentisphaerales bacterium | reverse complement strand
AGCGTAAGATGGAAGAGAGTTCTCGGTTCAATTGGTGCGGGGTGCCATTGAAGGTACTGGCAGCGGGTGGCAGCGTCAAAACCGAAGGTTTTGGCGATGGATTCTCTAAATATTGCGTCAAACCATCCCCAAGCTGCGCCCTTCGGCCTCGCTCAGAGCCTGCCCTGAGCTTGTCGAAGGGGCTGGCTTGAGGCTGCCACCCATCCGTAGTCCCCGTTCTTGTCTTCTGGCCTCTGCCCCTGCTCCTGTCTTTCGCCAGGAAGACGCAGGGGTACGTCGAGGCAGCAGGCGACAGGAAGACATGGGAACAAAGGATGAATTTCGCATTTCGATTTTTTTCAATCCGCAACTTGCAGCTTACAACCACGAGCATAAACCACTAACCCTCTGCATTCTTGCTCGATCATCTGTAAAAAATGGGTGTAAAGAGTGGTTCAAAAAGCACGCATTTTTGTTCATTTTTGCAAAAAAGTATACACTTTTGCTCATCTCCTATCAATTTATGTTCATTTTTTACCAAATTTTTCTTATCTATTTTACCCAAACCCCGCAAGCCAACCCTACTACTCGCCTTTTTGGCCGAAAAACAACGATTGGCTTCAAACCGACGCAAAATTTTCTGTCAAAGACCCAATATTTTTAAAAAATCCACCTTAAAAAACAGCACAGAAACGATTGATTTTTTCACCCTTCTAACCCGCTATAAAGCTGCCTGATTTGAACCATGCCAAAAAATCACATGTTTTTTCAGAATAATTTCCAATACAGGTGAAAAAACCAAAACAATACCGGCGCAGACAGCACAAAAACCGCCAATCCTGTAACAGTAGAAAAAGCAAAAAACCACAAAGTACCACGCCTAACAAGCCGAAATTAATCTATGTTGGTAGCCGAAGAACAGATATTTGTCCAAGGTCCCATAACGCCAAGAAAAAGGTAAATTAAATGGGCAAAGCAGAGCTATTAAATAGCACAGAAGTACTGAAAGGCTTCACAGACGTTCTTTACCTGACCGATAAGGGACACATGCCTGTCGAAATAAAGCGACTTTTGAGGCGGAAGAAACTTTCCTTTTCAGTATTGCCTATAGATAAATATCCTCAGATACGCGACCGGACTGACCTCATCGGGACTGTCATTATCGATGCAGAGAACCTGGACATGTTACAGCAGCAGAAATTGGCCCGAATAATTGAGTCACTGGAGATGGAGAATATCGGCGTGATTTTGCTCACTGACCGCGTAGAAACGCTCATAAAAAGTTTCTCTTTAGCGCCCACCAAGAGTAGTTTTTCTATGACTAACACCGTGCGGTCCATTGCCACAGATGATTTATGGGTTAGAATCAGCCTCAATCTTGCGTACCGTAAAAAAAGTTCCGGCATCACGGTAAAACCTGCGGTTCCAGCCACTCAGGCGAAAAGTATTTACAAAAACAAATTAGGCGAGCAACTTCAAATGGCTGTAGCTCTGGTTGACAGTCTGACAGAGCAGCTTCGTATGGCCGGCCTCGTTCAACGTGATTTTCTGCCCACTCAACTGCCAAATTGTGACGAAGTACAATGGGCCACCGTTTTTCTGCCAGCCGAGTGGGTCTCAGGCGATATTTACGATGTCGCCCGTGTCGATGAGCAACATATCGGCTTTTATATAACTGATGCAGTCGGTCATGCCATGCCTGCGGCGCTTTTGACCATCTTTTTGAAACAGGCTCTGGTTATGCGTGAGACCTTTGATAACAGTTATCGGATATTTCCGCCGGCTGAAGTTATGAAGAACCTTAACGTGCGGATGACAAGCCAGAAACTTTCCGGTTACCAGTTTGCTACGTGTTGCTACTGTTTGCTAAATATCAAGTCACGACAGCTAACTTATACCCGTGCTGGCCATCCCTATCCGGTTCTTATTAGACCCGGAAAACAGCCAGAACAATTGGAATTACGTGGCTCGCTGCTTGGGGTTTTTGAACAAGCTGAATATATCCAACGAACCATTCAGCTTCAACCGGGCGATAAATTACTATTATACTCCGATGGGGCAGAGCCATTTATTGGTAATTTTGACGAGTCAGCCAACTTTCATTTTAGTGAGGAATTTTGCGACCCTGATTTTCTCGGGATGCCCATCGGAGAGATGATGGACAGATTTAGTACGCTTATGCAGAATCGAAACACCAACCCATCAGAGGTTGATGATATTACAGTAGTTGGATTGCAAGTCCTTTGAAAAATAATACTTCTGTGGTCCTGTTTTACATCAGATGAGAAAGTACGAAGCGCTTCGACTACTGAGGGGGTGGAGGCTCCAAATTGTTCCTTTGGCGAGTCAATGA
Organism: Sedimentisphaerales bacterium; assembly: GCA_046760285.1. GTDB lineage: Bacteria > Planctomycetota > Phycisphaerae > Sedimentisphaerales > Anaerobacaceae > JBHIDV01. Next base: position 2,919 of record JBHIDV010000222.1, on the reverse strand, counting down.
TATTGCGGAATTAAACAAGCGAACCGAACGAAGATCGGCCTGGTTAACGCAAATTCCACAAAGACTTATAATTTCTATCGAATTTTCCTCTTTTCTGTGCGGAATGGCGTCCACCCCTTACTATGCAGGTTCCTGACGTGATTATACCGATAATATCTTGTGATAAACGCTTATATGAGCTTGCAAATTAGCAAGTCAATCATCTCAAGCAGTTTGTTAGAGGTTTCCCAGATTTCCACAACGTTGCTATTGACGGGAATATGGTTAATATGGTATAATTAGATAAAACAGATGAGGTAGTTTTAAAATATTATGCAATAAGCTTATTATTTTGTATAATTTAGAAAAGTAAGCATTCATGAGCTATATAATCATTATTAAGGCCTATTAGGTTTTCGTAGGTAGTAGCAGTTAGACTATGGCCTATTTTATTCAGGAAAGGAAGGGGTTTCATTTCAATCGACGCGGTATCCTAAAAACCATCCAAAACAGTTTATTTAGCATGTGAAAGCTGTTTTGGTGAAGGAGGTTTAACTTGTGAAAATTCTGAATCTCCCGGGAATTAGTTCTAAGATTCGAAAGGAGATATCTGATGAGAAGGTTATTAAGTGTCCCGATTCTTTTAATGATAGTTGTTTTACCTGGTTGCTATAAGGGCAAAGGCCGGGACAATATTTGGGGGATTAAGCCAGTTAAAGCAGGTCCTGCTGAACAGCCTTCTGGTGATAAAACTCTCAGACCCGTAGCTGCAACGCCGGCAGAGACTGTGCCTTTTGCCGTAGAGAAACCTGCTTCTGCCAAGCCAAACCTGGTAGCTGTGAGTGAGCCTGGCTCACATATAGTCTCGATGACCTACCCGAGCGCAGACTATGGGATTATTCAACTGGACAAGACCATGCCGAGAGAGGCGGCGCTAAACGAGTCGTTCGACTACTCTATCGAGGTTACAAATCTAACGAACATCTCGTTAACTGATGTTGTAATAACAGAAGACCTTCCGAATGATTTCGAATTCATAGGTGCCAGTCCGATAGCGAGAAAAGATGGGAACAAGCTGGTCTGGAAGATAGATTCGCTTGCACCGAAAGCCAGCAGGCAAATTACAATTTCCGGCAGGGGGACCGACATGAATCACCTGGAACACTGTACAACTGTTACACACGCCGTTCAAGTCCGTGCCCGCGTGAGAGTTGTCCAGCCCCAACTGGAGTTGACCAAGACGGCGCCGACGGAGGTTTTACTATGTGATCCGATTCCTGTGGAATTTGTGGTGACCAATTCAGGAACAGGGACCGCGCAAAACGTCAAAATCATAGACACTCTTTCGGCAGGCTTGCAAACGGTAGATGGCCGGAACGAAATTGTAATCGATGTCGGTACCCTGGCGGCAGGTCAATCGCAGCACTTCTCGTCTCAACTGCGGGCTACCAAGACCGGCATATATGTTAACAAGGCGATGGTTAGTTCTGCCTCCGGCATGGTAGCTGAATCGATGCCAACAGTAACGAATGTACGCCAGCCTAAGCTCAAGATTGTAAAGACCGGTCCTAAACGTCAGTACCTTGGCCGACCATTAGCCTATGAAATAATGATTAGCAACGAGGGAGATGGGCCGGCTAAAAATACTATTATAGAAGAAACCATACCCGCAGGGGTAGGCTCAATAGAGGCAACTGCCGGGGCAAAGATTTCTGGAACAAAGTTGGTATGGCAGTTGGACACTCTTGCGCCTAATGCTTCCAGAAAGGTGCGTGTATCCTACATACCAACAACGGCGGGCACTCTGACCAATAGTGCGACTGCCACTGCCTACTGTGCAGAGACTGTGACTGCTTCTATGAGTACATCCGTTGCCGGCATTGCAGCAGTACACATGGAAGTTATTGATCTCGAAGACCCTATCGAAGTAGGTAGCCGCACTACTTACCTAATCACGGTGACGAATCAGGGCTCAGCCTCTGACACCAACATCCGTATTGTTTGTGCGTTGGAAGATAAGATTCGATACGTTTCTTCATCTGGTGCAACTGTTGGTTCGATAATGGGCAACACCGTCAGCTTCGCACCATTGCACAGTCTTGCACCGAAGGCTCGAGCAACTTGGCGGGTCGTGGTTAGGGGAGTAAGGCCTGGAGATGTGCGCTTCAGGGTCACCATGAGCAGTGATCAGCTTGCTCGTCCTGTCGAACAAACTGAGGCGACACATCTGTACGAGTAGCACAACAGACAGCAATAATATAGAGTACCACAGCGTTGTTTTTTACCTCTGTTGCTGTGCTTTAAGAACGTGACATCGCCACACATAAGCATTCTATAAAGTTCTACCTCCAAATTGATTCTCAGTATTCTATATGTGTCGACCAACTCCTTTACATCTACGCGTGAAAAGTATCACCTTTTAGGAATTATCTCAAAGCTGTCACTCCTTCGGAGGGCTCACGACAAGCCTTGCGCGAGGTGATCGGAATGATAAACTTGTATTTTGAGATAGTTTTGCTCTGTTGAAAACCCTTATGGATGTCATTTCGAGCGAGCCAAAAGTCGAGTCGAGACACGTAGTGAAGCGAAGAGCCCCGAAGGGAAATCTTTTTTAACAGATTTCTCCACTTCGCGTCTCTTAGGGACGCTTCGGTCGAAGTGACCTGGAACCTTTTCAACAGAGCAAGATAGTTTCTTAATATCACGGGTGCATGTCATCTTTGTTAGGTAAAAAGAGGCTTACTTTGGAAAAAGCCATCCCCAAGTTACGCGCAAGGTAAGCCACACGCCAGTCATTATCTATCGTCCTTCGCTGTTCATTTCGGATTGGGTGGCAGCCTCAAAGCCGAAGGCTTTGGGGATGGTACATGTTTATTGAAAAACTTGTGTTAAAGACCCCAAAAATCTACCTACAAACGCGACACGCACCCTAATATCACT
>JBHIDV010000221.1:0-5280 GCA_046760285.1 Sedimentisphaerales bacterium | reverse complement strand
GGATTTCATCGATAAACTCCTTAAAAAGGGCCAACATAAAATAGGATACAGGCCAAAATATACCCGATCCCGTAAGCCCCCACACGGTTTTACATTAATCGAGCTGTTGGTTGTAATTGCGATTATTGCCCTTTTACTCGGCGTTCTCATACCGGCACTCAGTGCCGCTCGGGAGCAGGGCCGACGAGCTGTTTGCGGCCTAAATGAGAAGAACACGGGACTGGGCTTGTTCTTGTACGCCAACGACTACGATGGCAAGCTGCCTCTCAATGAGGTAGACCGTTGGTTATTTGATGTTTCATACTGGACGACAGATATTATTTTGAGGACCGGTGCCTTCGACCGACATATTTTCTACTGCCCGTCATGGCGTCAGAGAGATAGAATCATCTTTTGGCGCTACGGAGAGAATCTTCCAGCTGGCACGCCGGAGAGTTACCCTCAGCCTGAGCCCCAGGATGAACAAGTGCGCAAAAACATGCATCGCATTATGGGATACTTCTGGTTCATTGATACGGTCAGAGGCAGAAAAAACCCGCCCATGAGCCCCGATAACAAGCATACAGAATGGGTCAGATCTGTCGTTACAACGCAAAGTTCTGCCGCAATGGTGGAGTTGATCGCCGACGTAACCGCCAGCAATGGGCCGGACCGGTCCCAATCCGACTTCACCAAGGCAACCGGCGGATGTTGGTCACGCTGGCAAGTCTATGACAGAACCAACCATCTCAGAAAAAGCGCACGCCCCGCTGGCGGAAATATCCTTTTCGTTGACGGACACGTACAGTGGCGGCGTTTCAATGAAATGCAACACCGTTGGTTCTGGCAGCGTTACGCCAATCCCTGTTTCTGGTGGTAAAGCACTCTACCTGGCTTAAGAGTCAATAATGCATGTCAAATACGATGGAAGGGAGCAGGTAGTGTGGGGCTTTGGCCTATACGGTTTTTTTGTTAAAGTCTACTTCAGATGAAGTACTGACGTTGCAATTGCCCTTGCAAAGTCGGCGGCAATCTATAATATGTCGTTATGCAAAAGTTCCTCAATCAGATAATATGCGGGGATTGTATAGAGGTCTTGAGCGAGATTCACGAGCCCTTCGCTGACCTAATTTTTGCGGACCCTCCTTTTAATATCGGCTACAAATACGACAAATACTACGACAAGGTCAAAAGCAAAAACTACATCGCCTGGACCAAAGACTGGATGAGTGTCTGTAAAAATGTCTTGAAGCCGCACGGCTCATTTTACATAGCTATAGGCGATGAATATGCAGCGAACGTAAAAATCATAGCTGATGAATTGGGCCTTTTTATGCGCAACTGGATAATATGGCATTACACCTTCGGCCAACAGATGAAAAAAAAGTTTGCCCGCTCTCATACGCACATATTTTATTTCGTTAAGGATAAGAAGAATTTTACTTTCAACGACCACGCGGTTCGGATGCCTTCCGACCGACAGTTAATTTACAACGACCGGCGGGCCAATCCCATAGGCAAAATGCCGAATGATGTCTGGGATGAATTTCCTCGTGTATGCGGCACATTCAGGGAACGTACCGGCTGGCACCCCTGCCAGATGCCGGAAAATCTGCTCAAAAGAATCATAGCGGTAAGCTCCAATCCCGGAGATTGTGTTCTCGACCCCTTTTGCGGCTCCGGAACCACCGCAGCAGCGGCATTTCAATTAAGCAGAAACTATGTGGGCATAGAAATTTCTCCAAAGTACGTTGAAAATGCAAATGAACGTCTGGCTGATTTAGAAAACTTACAGTATGGAAATTTGTTTCTCCATCCTATTGAGCTGAGCGAATTGAAGCGGCTCTTATCAGAGATGAATAGACCAGCTAAAGAAATTGTCGCAGACAGAAAACTTCTGAAGCTCTTTACAAATCAATTTGCCGTCCGAATGAACAATCACAAGCGCTATAGCACCGGAGAGATAGTAACAGCTTTACGGGATTTGGCCGACCGTTCTCCATAGCAGTGCTACTGCGAAGGATGAAATTGAAAAGTGCAAAGATAAAAAATATTCCAGAAAGACCCCACGTGAAACGTGGGGCTAAATATTTAGCCCCGCCTTTGAGGCGGGGTTTAGCATTTGTCGCCAGTGCGGCGATGTTGACGGTGATTCAGCCACCCATTAGCTGGTCGTTTTTGGCGTGGGTATCGCTGGTCCCTTTCATCCTTGCCTGCTCGCCGCAGGCGAAACCTAAACCGTTAGCACTTGTGGCCTACATAGTTTCACTTTGTTACTGGCTCGGCAATCTGTACTGGGTAGCCCCCATAACCCTGGTTGGCTGGGCTGCTTTTTGCCTTTACGTGGCCTTGCTTTGGCCGATAGTAGCGCTTTGTCTGCGTTACTGTAGAATAAAAAAGATACCGCTGTTTCTGGCTGCCGGCGTGCTGTTCGTTGGCGCCGAACGCCTGCAAGGTCTTTTTTTAGGCGGTTTTTTCTGGCGGTTTCTGGCTCACAGCCAGTACCACAACATCACCATCATTCAAATAGCGGACATATTTGGCGCAGCCGGAGTCTCCTTTCTGATAGCGATGGTCAACGGATTGGTAGCTGAATTGATACTTGATGTTCGTCAGAAGACAGAAGTCAGAAGACAGAAGACAGAAGTCAGATGTCCTTCGTCCTCTGTCCTCCGTCCTCTGTTCTCTGTGGGACTGGTTGGTGCAGCGCTAGTTGCTGCCATTATTTACGGGCGGTGGAGGATAAATCAATCAGATAAGTTCATTACAGCCGGCCCGATAGTGGCCTCATTGCAGTCAAATGTTCCACAGTCAATTAAGAGAGAGGCACTCAGGGGACAGGGCGAACATGCTGAAAAGACGTCTCAGGCGATATTTGATGAGCTAATGCAGGCCAGTTATGCCAGCGCCGAAGCCGGTGCTAAATTAATCGTCTGGCCTGAGACCATGGTGCAGGCAACATTGAACCCGGAAGTGTTGGAACTGGTTGCCCCTTCTCATCCCTGGAAGAGTTTCGACCAGGCCCTTCGAGAGCATTCCAAGGATACCGCATATCTTTTGGTGGGCGCATATGGGGGTACGCCAGACGAATCAAAAACCAAGCTGGCGGAAAAGTATAATTCAGCATTTTTGTACAAGCCGGATGGCCAGCAGTATGAGAAACACTATGACAAGACTCATCTGGTCCTATTCGGCGAGGTACTTCCCTTTAGAAAGAGTTTTCCATTGCTTTTTAAGCTGATTATGAAATTCAATCCATACGGTTATGATCATTCACTTGACGCAGGCAGCCAATACACTGTCTTTGAAATGACCGATGAGCAGCAGGATTATAAATTCAGCGTAATGATTTGTTATGAGGCTACTATACCTGCCATTGCCCGAAGATTTGCCTTAGATGAGAAAGGGCAGAAACGCATCGACTGGCTTATAAATATAAGTAACGATGGCTGGTTTGTTCGATTTAAGGACGAAGAGATTTTGCCCAGCACAGAGCTTGCTCAGCACGCTGCTATTTGTGTCTTCAGGGCCGTCGAAAATAGAGTCGCTGTCCTGCGAAGCGTTAATACCGGCATAAGCTGTCTAATCGACAGCCTCGGACGCATTAAAAATGGGTATTTAGCGGGCAGCCTGCCTTACCAGGCTATGCAGCGCCAGGGTATGGCTGGATGGTTTGTCGATGAAATGCCGATAGATAAAAGGGTAACCCTCTTTAGCAAATACGGCCAATGGCTGGATTTTTGTTGTGCAGCTTGCCTGGTTTTGCTCATAATAAGGGTTCCCATTTTGCGACTTATTGCAAAATGGGGGCCCAGTACCGCTTTCGGCAAGATTTTTTAGAACCAAAAAGCAAGGGCCACGAAGACACAAAGGCACAAAGAAAATAAAAGTGAGCTAAAGTGAACTTCGGTTGTAGAAACTGGTTTGCCCCTGCGGAAGCAGGGGTGTCGAAACTGGTATCGAAACTCGAAGCTGGCCGCTGGAAGCTGGATAAAAAACGAGTTTCGAGCTTCCAGAACGAGCATCGATACGTGCATCGACAACGTTAAACAAAAAACTCTACTTTAGACACTTTACACTTATTACTGTTTTAGTGTCTTAGTGCCTTGGTGGAAGAGAATTACTGGATTGTCAGGTAGCCAAATGAAAAATAGGCTCAAACAAGTTGAAACGCAACAGTTCAAGGACCAAATGAATAGCTGGGTGAACGTCTTCGTTCTTCAATCTCTGCTTTTTATCTGCACATCGATATTGCTTGCCGGCTGCAATGGAACTCTACCCTCGCAAAATACTATAGACCAATCTGACACTGTCCCTATTAGCAGCCTTATGTTTCAAGCCTTCCAAATTATGCAGGAAGGTTTAGCTGACGCTGACCCACAAGTCAGGGCTAACACCATCGAAGTTGTCGCAGCAACCAAACAAATTCGGTTAATGCCCAAGATACAGCGTTTGCTAAACGATGAATCTGTGCCGGTCAAATTCTCGGCTATTTTAGCAGTCGGCGATTTGCAATATACCCTGGCAAAAAGCAAAGTACAGCGATTACTGAAAGATGAAAACGAAAATGTCAGAATCGCTGCCGCTTATGCGATGACTAAGTTCGGCCATCCTGAGTACCTTACCGTTTTTAGCGATGCGATAGCCAGTGAAGACCAGACGGTTAGAGCCAACGCAGCGTTGCTACTGGGCAAGAGTGGCCATAAAAACGCCTTAGAGCTGCTGTACTGGGCCTTGCAACGCAAAGATTCGTCCGATAAGGTAAGATTTAATGCAGTAGAAGCCATAGCTATGCTTGGGGACGAGAAAATACTGCCCAAGTTGTGGGCCATGGTCTATAGTGGCTATGCCGACGATAGAGTCGTGGGCATAAGGGCAATGGGGGCACTGGGAACTTCACAGGCCAAAGAGGTGCTGATTACTAAGCTGGATGACGATATATTGGAGGTACGCCTGGCGGCAGCCCAACAGCTCGGCAAATTCGGCGAGACCACCGCCGAGCCGGAGGTACTTGAGGTTTTCACCAAAAATCTGACTGCCGACTTCGATAAAAAAGACCTCGAACGTATTAAGGTGCTGACAGCACTGGCGATAGGCCAAATTCGCACCGATAGTCTTAAAAGATTTCTGCCACAGCTTCTCAAAGACCAGTCAAAATTTGTCCGTATTGCTGCCGCCAAGGCCGTTTTTCAATATGTAATGCGGAAATGACCGCTGAAAATCCTTTGTTAGCTGGGGGAACATTGTGCGTTTTCATCATCCATTTTTATTTGGGCTATTTGGTAAAAATAGCTTGACCTT
>JBHIDV010000220.1:0-5283 GCA_046760285.1 Sedimentisphaerales bacterium | reverse complement strand
GCTTACTCAGTCAACTTGGTTTTGTGCCGGAAGGATTGCAAATCGATGCTCTGGAGGTCTCACCGCTAAACTCGGTAGCAAAAGTTTGGGGTTCCCCAAACGCTAAATATGGCGTTTGGGGGCCCCTTAGGAATTGCTTGCAACAAACGAGAGACTATTTGCTGGGACCCCGCAAAGCGGCAAGGCTCGTGTCTTTTTCAGATGCACACCGATTGGAAGAAGTGGGCAAGACTTTCACCACGTTCACAGGCATTTCACCTTGTGTGTCCGAGTTTAACAAGGCTCTTCTGCGTGAGGATGGACGAGAGGTTGTAAATTTTTAAGGCACGGGTTAACACAGATTAACACGATTAAAAAACAGTGTAAAGTGGAAGATATTTCCCTTCATTTATTAGACGTGGCAGAGAACGCCTTGGTTGCCGGAGCCGACCACATCGCGATTCGCATCTTTGAGCAACGAAAAGAGGATGTGATGATAATAGAAATCGAGGACAACGGCTGTGGGATGGATGAGCAAACGACAAAGCAGGCGCTCGACCCATTCTACTCGACTAAGCCCGCTAAGCGTGTAGGTCTCGGATTACCGCTGTTGGCCCAGGCGGCCAAGGAGGCCGGAGGAGACATAGAGATTCAAACCGCCCCCGGCAAAGGCACCACAGTTCGGACGATGTTTCGATTGAGCCATCCGGACCTTAAACCGTTAGGCGATGTGCTCGAAACAATGGCTACTCTTGCCTGTGCTCATCCGCAGGTATGTTTTGTTTTCGAGCACTGGCAGGATGGTTTGGCCATTTGCCAGTGGAACAGCAATAAACTAACAGACCAACGAGGTTAGACAAATGGTGAATCTCACCATTAACGGTCAATGTATTGGCGTTGAAGAGGGGACAACGGTTTTACAGGCTGCGCAAACGCTGGGAATTAAGATTCCGACTCTATGTTATCATAAGTCCCTGACTCCATACGGAGGCTGCCGTTTGTGCCTTGTAGAATTGGACGATGGGCGACAGAAGCGTATCCAGACCTCATGTGTTTACCCTGCTCAGGAAGGCCTTAAGGTCTATACGGACACTGAGCGGGTCGCCGGTGCTCGTAAGGTGGTTATGGAATTATTGTTGGCACGGTGCCCGGAATCGGAAGAAATCAAGCGTATAGCAGCCGAACTTGGTGTCACTGAGACTCGAATCAAAAAGCGGAACGAGAAGTGTATTCTCTGCGGCCTATGTATACGAATGTGCACTGAACGTATGGGCAAAGCGATCATCGGCTTTGCCAACCGAGGAATTGAGCGTAAGGTAATCCCTCCTTTTGATGTTCAGTCCGATATTTGTATGGGCTGCGGCGCTTGCGCCTTTATCTGTCCGACCGGGGCGATAAATCCAGAAGAATTTTGTGCCAGAGGAATTACCGCCCTGCCGTCTGATTTTGATCTTGGCTTGGGGTCGCGTCCTGTGGTGAGTGTCGCCTACCCCCAAGCTGTTCCGAACACACCATCGATCGACAAGGAGCACTGTGTGTATTTGCAGACCGGTAACTGCCGAACGTGCGAAGCTGTCTGCGACGCCCAGGCCATCGACTTTGAGCAGCAGGCCGAGCAGCTCAAGCTCCAGGTTGGAGCCGTCATAATAGCACCTGGCTATGAGCGTTATTATCCTGATAATCGGCTTGAATACAACTACCAGCGTCTGGCAAACGTGGTAACAGCGCCGGAGTTTGAGAGGATGCTGAGCGCTTCAGGACCGTATCAGGGCCATCTGGTCAGGCCGTCCGACCATAAAGAGCCGAGGCGCATCGCTTTTCTCCAGTGCGTCGGCTCGCGTGACCTACAGTGTAATGAATACTGCTCAGCGGTCTGCTGTATGCACGCCACGAAGGAGGCTATTGTGGCCAAGGAACATTCCTCCGGCGAGCTTGACACCGACATCTACTTTATGGATATGCGAGCATTTGGAAAGGGGTTCGACCGTTACTATGAGCGGGCTAAAAATGAATACCATGTCTCGTTCCGCCGGTGTCGGCTTCCCATTGTTGAGCAGGCTGACAACAGCGACGACCTGCTGCTAAGTTTCCTGGATGAGCAAGGTAAACTTCAAAAACAAAGCTATGACCTGGTGGTTTTATCAACAGCGCTAATTCCGCCGAAAAATATGGCCAAATTCAAGGAGGTAGCGGGCCTAAAGCTCAATAAGTACAATTTCGTGGACACAAAACCTTTTGCCAGCGAGGACTCCAGCCGAGATGGTGTATTCGTCTGTGGTGCTGTGAGTGAGCCTAAAGATATTCCAGAGACGGTCATCCAGGCCAGCGGCGCCGCTGCCCGCGCGTCCGAGCTACTCGCTGAAGCACGAGGCACGCTTATCGAAGAAAAAGAGTATCCGCCCGAGAGAGATGTTAGTGATGAGCCTGTCCGAATTGGAGTATTTGTCTGCCATTGCGGCATTAATATCGGGGGGGTGGTCGAGGTTCCCCAAGTCGTCCAGTTTGCCAAAGACCTTCCTAATGTTGTCCACTGCGAACACAGCCTCTATACCTGTTCTCAGGACAATCAGCAAAAAATAAAAGAGACAATCAAACAGCACAGATTAAACCGGATTGTCATCGCATCCTGTACGCCACGAACTCACGAACCTCTTTTCCAGGACACTATTCGTGAGGTCGGTCTCAATCCATTCTTGCTGGAGTTCGTGAGTATTCGTGAGCACTGTTCATGGGTACATATGGCTGACAAAGCTCGTGCCACGCAGAAAGCCAAAGAGTTGGTGGCAATGGCGGTGTCAAAGGCCAAACTGCTCCGGCCGGTTCACCGCTCCTCTTTCTCTGTTCGCAACGAGGCGCTGGTCATCGGAGGCGGAATATCAGCAATGTCGGCTGCGCTATCACTGGCCAAACAAGGCTTTGAGGTGCACCTCGTGGAAAAGCAAAAGCAACTTGGTGGAAATCTGCGAAATCTCCGCTTTACGCTTTCCGGCGATGACCCACAGCAGTTGCTACGTCACACCATTGAACAACTTGAAGCCAGCGAGAAAGTTCACATCCACGCCAATACGCTTGTGCAAGAAATCTCGGGCTATATGGGCAATTATAAAACGACACTAATTGCAACAGATAACCCAACTCAGCAAACGGTTGTCGAGCACGGTACTGTGTTAGTTGCTACCGGTGCCGCAGAATATGAGACGAACGAGTACCAGCGCGGTCAGTCGGACCGTGTCATTACCCAGAAAGAGCTTGAGGCAAGGTTGTCAGTTCAAGCCGAAAGTGAGAAAGTCGCAGCGCTGCAGACTATTGCCATGATTCAGTGTGTCGGCTCCCGTGAAGAAGATAGGATGTATTGCAGCAGAGTCTGTTGCGCGCAAGCAATCAAGAATGCCCTTAAAATCAAGCAGCTCAATCCACAGGTTAATGTGGTCATCTTCTATCGCGATATCCGTACTTATGGCTTCCGCGAACAGTACTATCAAAAAGCCAGGCAGCAAGGGATTATCTTCGTCCGTTACGAGCCAGAAAATAAACCCAAAGTTGTTCTGGGCGAAACACCCCAAGCCCCCTTAGAAATTGAGGCATACGAGCCCATCCTGGGTAAGAAACTTCACCTTAGCGTTGATATGCTGGTGCTGAGTACTGGAATTGTCCCTGGGCAGGACAATGAGCAACTCGCCAAGCTCCTTAAGGTACCGCTGGACCAGGATGGTTTCTTCTTGGAGGCACACATTAAGCTACGTCCCGTAGATTTTGCGACAGATGGCATTTATGTGTGCGGTCTGGCTCATTCTCCAAAGTTCGTCAGCGAGGCCATCTCACAGGCCCGCGCCGCAGCCGGCAGAGCAGCAACCCTGCTATCTCAGGAAACTGTTCAGGCCAAGGGACGCACGGCGGAAATCAAAGAACGACTCTGTGCCGGATGTGGTCTGTGTGTCGGCGTCTGTCCTTATGATGCCAGAGAAATCGACCCGGAAAGCCGAATTGCCAAGGTTATTGAAGTGCTGTGTCAAGGCTGTGGTGCCTGCGCTGCAGTGTGTCCGAATGCTGCCACAAAGCAGGTTGGTTTCGCCAAGGCCGAGATGCTCGCAGCGGTAGACTCCTTAACATAAATCCCTGCCTTCGCAGGGACAAGCTTGACCCCGCTCCTGTCTTCCGACAGGAAGACGCGGGGTCCAAATTGGAGCTTAGCAATGTCAGAAGAGTTTGAGCCGAAGATAGTTGCGTTTCTGTGCAACTGGTGTTCTTACGCAGGGGCTGATTTAGCTGGAACCTCAAGAATGCAGTACCCGCCGAATGTTCGGATTATCCGGCTTATGTGTAGTGGAGGCCTGGATCCGCTCTATGTATTTAGAGCCTTGCTGGGCGGCTGCGATGGTGTGCTGATTGGTGGATGTCATCCCGGCGATTGTCACTACACCAACGGCAACTACAAGGCTCGGCGGCGTGTCGCGGTGCTGAAAAGCATCCTGCGTGTGCTTGGTCTTGGCGAGGACCGGGTCTGGCTTCGCTGGATTAGCGCCAGTGAAGGTAGCCGGTTTGCCGAGACGATTCGCGAAATAGTCGCAGAGACCAAGGAAAAAGGACCAAATACTTTGGCCCAATCCTGGGCGATGTAACTGTGGAGAAATAACCGTGGCCATAATCGAAGTTAAAGATAATAACCCGGTGGGAGCAATTCGAGAGCTACTTCGTTCGATGCTTAGCCGGGAACTGGTTGACGCTATTTTAGTACCTCAGGAGACTCCTTCAAAGAAAACCGTGGTTCAAACGTTGGTGCGAGACCCCGCTAAGCTGGATACGGCCAACCCGCTGGCACCCGTATTCGGTATAAATTCAGCCCGAATCATAACAAAGATGTGTGTCGGCCAAATGCCCGGCGTCGAGACTGCCGCGGCGGAGCCGACCGAACAGAAGCAGAACGCTGAGAATGAAGAACAAACACCGGGACAGGGCCAACAGAAAGAAAAACCAATCAATGAGCAAGAACCGGATGAAGTCGAACAGCCTACACCCGTGGAAGCGCAATCGGCGGCTCAGCACCAGTGCGCGGTATCTGAAGAACAATCGCATCCTGCCCCTATCGCTGTTGTTTTGAGGCCTTGTGAGATTCGTGCGCTTGTGGAACTGGTTAAACTGCAGCAGGCAAGCATTGACCCGTTTGTGGTTGTGGGCGTGGATTGTTGGGGAACTTACTCGGTCCAGGATTACGCCGCAAAAGTTGATGCAAGTTCGTCACAGTCCTCGGTCACCACGGATTTTTTGAAGCAAGTAACCGCAGAAAAGTTGCCGGACCAGCTTCGC
>JBHIDV010000219.1:0-5349 GCA_046760285.1 Sedimentisphaerales bacterium | reverse complement strand
TCCCTATACAAAATCTTGAGTACTTTTCTTGATTTGCTCTACGTAAGATTATATTCTTTGGGAGAGTGTGAAAAATTATTTTGACGCCACATTGTAATATGTATTAATATATGGTAAAATTTACTTAAAAAGGCCAATTTTATGCCAGAAGCTCGTTTTGAATGGGATTCAAATAAGGACAAAGTAAACCAGAAGAAACATCATGTTTCATTCTCGTTGGCTCAATACGCTTTTTTAGATTCGAATCGTGTAATTGCCAGAGACCTTAGGCATAGTGTAAGGAAGAACGTTATTTTTGCATCGGACGAGTTGGTGATGGCATTATGACAGTTCGTTTTACTTATAGAGCAAATGTTATAAGAATAATTGGTGCAGGATACTGGAGAAAAGGAAAGCTGATATATGAAAAGAAGAATAAAATACACTGATGAACCAATAGATTTCGAAGTTATCGATGATTTTCTTCCGCCGCCGGAAAAACTTGCTTTGAAGCAGGAAAGTGTCAAGGTAACTATAAGTTTAAATAAAGCAACAGTAGATTTCTTTAAGGAGTATGCAAAGAAGCTGCGCACTCCTTATCAAAAAATGATTAGAAGAGTCCTCGATCTTTACGTTTCACATTATAGATAAGAACAATATCTCACTTGTCAAAAAGAACTCTTTTGAGGCTAATCTTTGGCAGGCGGTTCCTTGCCGGCCAATTCCGTGATTTGCAACTCCAGTTGTTTTATTTCTTTTAATACATTAAGCTTATTATCTACTACCCAGTACCATAGTTTCATCAAAATCGTAGAATTGAAGCCGATCATGAAAAAAATGACCCATGAGAGCATCTCTTTGGTACTTCCGGCTGAGCGCAATCCAATATATCCTCCTATCATCATGCCTATACTTAGCAGAAAAAATATCCAAAAGACAATTTTTGCCCTTAGTAGGTTTTTGTCACACCACATTTGTACTATCTCCTTTCTCAATTTCTCACCTTTGGTGACATTGAAATCGCTGATTTCCCCTAAAACTTTTTGTAAATCTTTTTCGAATTTATCCATTCTGATAACGCTCCACTATCTCACGTAATTGGTTTAGTGTGCGGTGGATTCGTGATTTAACGGTGCCTTCGGCAATGCCGAGAACTTCAGCTATCTGGCTTATATCAAAGTTCTCATGATAACGCAGTGTGAGTAACGCTCGGCCATCGGGGGGCAGTTTTTCAATGGCTACACGTAAAGACTCAATTTTTTCGTTGCTGTTCTGCTTTCTGTTTGGTTTGCTTTGGGCCTGGTCTGCAATTTGATTATTTAGCCGGGACTGTAGGTGACGTTTACGCAGCCAATCTACGCATTTGTTGTTGGCGATTCTAAAAGCCCATCGAGGCAAGACCGCTACATCCTCAAGTTTGTTGATACCTTTTACAATACCGACCCAGGTTTCCTGGACAATGTCCCAGGCCGATGACTCAGAGCCGGTTACCTGATACGCGTAGTGCCAGAGACGTTTTTGCCATCTTTCGACAAGTTCGTCGAACGCGTCTGGATTCCCTTGCTGGCATTTTAGAACAAGCAGCTCGTCATATATCTGGTCCCGGCTCTTTGGCATAATCTACAATACAAGTCGGATGAGGCATGGAAAAGGTTCCAATTTTTACGAGACTGAGCCCAATTTGTGTCCGGGGGCGACCGTGTATAGGCGTTTTTTCGGCTCGGTGTTGGTATGGCAGGCAACAACTTTGCCTACGAAGATTACATGGTCGCCGGCAACCATTTGCGACTCCAAGGTGCACTCAAAATTGGCCACTGCATCAGTAAGAACAACAGAGTCGATCTCCTTGGCGGGTTCTGTCTCGCACTCGAACTCGGCGAATTTGTCGATGTCCCGGCCGGACTTTGAGCCAAAGAAAAGTGCAGCTTCAGCCATCTCTGAAGATGGAAATGCTATGGTGAAGCACCGCGAGTGTGTGATGGTTTCAATTGAATAGTGAGTCTTCGCCACTGCGATGGCCATCATCGGCGGCTCACCGGAGACAATCATCGTCCAGCCGAGTGTGATAGGATTGGCTTTGCCATTTCTGTCTTTGGCGATGGTGATTACCACCTGCTCAGGGTACTTTGTTTTGATGGCTTCTCCATATTCAACCTGTTTTTGCATTGCTCTTGTCCCCAATTGGTTTTAATATTTACTGTAAATAACGTGATGCTGAAATTATAAGATTAAGACTGATTTTAACAAGGGCAAAGAAATGCGTATAATCGGCTTTATTGGCGGCGGAAATATGGCTGAAGCCCTGATAAAGGGCATAATAGCCGCGGGCCTTTATAAACCTGAAAATATTTTTGTAAGTGATATTCGGCGGGAAAGGCTTGACTTTCTAGCGAAAGAATATCAAGTGCAGGCTGTGGATGAAAATGCACACCTGGCGGCGAAGGTTGACATCCTGGTATTAAGCGTCAAGCCTCAAAATATGACCGAGGCATTGGAAAGCGTCAAGGATGCCATCAAGCAAGAAACACTGGTCATATCCATCGCCGCAGGCATAAGAACCGCTAAAATTGCTCAAGCTCTGGGCGATATGGCGATAGTTCGTGTTATGCCTAATACGCCGGCTTTGATTGGCGAAGGAGCCAGCGCATTATTCGCTAACGCCAGGGCAAAGCCGGTTTTGGAAAAGGCAAAATCGATCTTCTCAGCAGTTGGTAAAGCCGTTGTCGTTGATGACGAAGATTTGCTTGACGTGGTTACAGCGGTAAGTGGCAGCGGACCTGCTTATTACTTTCTTTTGATGGAAGAGATGATAAAGGCAGCCCGCCAGTTGGGCCTGCCTGAAAATGTTGCCAAGGACCTGGTTCTGCAGACCGCAAAAGGAGCAGGCCTGCTGGCGACCCACGCTGATAAAAAAGGTGAAAGCCCCGCTGAGCTACGGCGGAAAGTCACCTCGCCCGGCGGAACAACTGAAGCTGCTCTTAAAGTTTTCGCAGAAGGTAAGTTAGGACCATTAATAGTTGCTGCTGTCAAAAAAGCGCACAATAGGAGTCAGCAGCTCTCAAAGTAAGAAAGTTTAGCTGTCGCCGGCACGGCGACAGCATACACCGTCCGTGCCCAGTAATACGATACCGCGCAAAATACGGTTTCTTTCCTCAGAAAAAGAAACCAGTTGGAGCTGGTACCAATAATTATTCAACGATAATGGCCTCGACCGGGCACTCGTCAGCAGCCTGCTGAACGGCCTCCTCGTGCTCAGAAGGGACCTCATCGACCTTCACCTCGGCTACATCGTCACCCATTTCAAAGACTTCCGGACAGGTATCGCAACAAAGCCCACAAGCTGTGCAGGTATCCTCAATTCTTACTGTCATAATAAATCCCCTTTAATTGACCATTGATTACTAAAATTGCGAATTATGGCCTTGCAGTATTCGGTAGTCAATAGAAAAATGTTTGTTATTTGTCAAGTTTCCGATAAGTTTTTTGGATTTAAGGCCTTATGAAATTCTAAAGCCCATTTTTCTTGAGTTTTAACCAGGATTAGATTACTGGTTTTCTTTGAGCCCATCGAGCGCAAAGATGCAAAGCCTGTGTAATCGCCTGGCAAAATCGCCCCTCGGAAAATCTTTTTGTAGAAAATAGGCATCTCGCCTGCTATACTACCGGCATATCGTAGCCTGATAAATAATCAACAGTCAATCTGCAAATGTATACAGTTTTAGCCAGAAAATACCGGTCGCAGACATTCGATGAGGTCATCGGCCAGGACCCGATTGCCCAGACTCTCAAGAACGCCATAAAAACCGGTAGGGTCGCACACGCTTATCTATTTGCCGGCACCCGTGGTGTCGGCAAAACTACCATGGCACGAGTGCTGGCAAAATCGCTCAACTGTTTGGCCGTCGATGTCCCTACTATCGAGCCGTGCTGTAAGTGCGATAGTTGTATAGCAATAAATATCGGCGAAGATATCGATGTCGTGGAGATAGATGGTGCGAGCAATCGTGGAATCGACGAGGTTCGCCAACTGCGAGAAAACGCTATCTATCGGCCCGCTCGCTGCAGATTCAAAATCTATATTATCGATGAAGTTCATATGCTGACTGTGCCGGCCTTTAACGCACTTTTGAAAATTTTGGAAGAGCCACCAAGTCACGTGAAGTTTATTTTCGCCACCACTGAGCCGAACAAGGTCATCCCCACAATTCAATCCAGATGTCAGAGGTTCGATTTTAGCAACATAAGTCCTAAGCTCATCGCCCAGCAGCTTAAATCCATACTTGAACAAGAAAAAATAAAGTACGATGAGGACTTAGTTTTGCCGCTGGCCAAGATGGCAAACGGCTCGATGAGAGATGGCCTGAGTTTGCTGGACAGGTTGATAAGCATTGGTACTGAACCTTTGACTGTTGAGTTACTGGAGGAATTTCTGGGCCAGCCGAATAGCGAAAAAATCTATAATCTCATTGGCCAAATCGGCGACAATGATGCGGCTGGAACACTTGCTGCAGCGGAGGATTTAATCAGTACCGGACTAAGCGAGGTCCAGCTCGCCGATTCGCTTATCGATTATATGCGGGATTTGATGGTGGTAAAATCTACAGGAGCAGAAAGCGACCTTCTAATCTTAACGAGTGAGCAGAAAAAACATGCTGTCGAGTTAGCGAAAAAATTCGACACTGCTGCGCTTATTTACAACATCACTGCACTGGAAAGATTACGCTGGTCTCTTAAAAATAGCGACACGCCCCGCGCACTTTTAGAAGCTTCGCTTTTGAGGTTTGCCTTGAGCGAGCATTTTCTAAACGTTGATGAGCTTCTTTCGCAACTGCAAACCGGCTCAAGCACCACCATAAAAAAAAAGATAGTGATACAAGACGCGGAGCCTAAAACACCCGAAAGCACATTTATTCCCAGCCCCGTTAGAAATTTTCCAACGGAAACAGCCAATACAATGCAAAAAGAGAAAATTTCTAACGGGGCAGGCGAGCCACCGAAGACGAGGGACGAGGGACGAAGGACGAAGGATGAGCATCAAGCAACAAACATCAAGCATCGAGGCAAAATCAGCAGTCGCAGGAAAAACGAGATAATTAACGACCCAGCCGTGAAAACAGTTCTCATCGGCCTGGACGCCACAATTACTGGCATCGAAGAAGATGATTAGTGATAAATGTGCTAAAAGAACTTTTATATAGAAGCTACTTTATATTAGGGTATCAGAAAACCAGGTTATCAGGTAGTGGGTATCAGGATACCAGAATATCAGGTCAATTGACTCTTCTGCTTTTTTTCCTTTTCCTGATGTCCTGATCCTCTGATATCCTGCATCCTGTTATTCTGATACCCTGATGACCTGCTAAGCCTGCC
>JBHIDV010000218.1:0-5357 GCA_046760285.1 Sedimentisphaerales bacterium | reverse complement strand
AGGCTATGATGCAGGCCATCGGCAAGATTGTGCATGAAGATGCCAAGCCGGCTGAAACCTACGAGCTATATGAAACCCTCAAAAAGGAAAAGAAGAATTAATCGCAGATTTCGCGGATTAACATGGATTAAATATAAATAGAAAATCAGTGAAATCCGTGTAATCCGTGGTTAAAAACTTGGCAAAACGATAAGATTATAGTAAAATATTATTTGTTGCCAAAATGCACACATTATGATATAAATGGATTATGCGCTATTTCGATTGGAGCACGGACAAGAACGACTGGCTCAAAGAGCAGCGGGATATTACTTTTGAGGAGATTGTCTTCCATATCCTCCACGGGGGGTTGCTCGACGTGCTTGAGCATCCCAATAAAGAGCAATATCCCGGCCAAAGAATATTCGTGGTGAATGTGGAAGGATATATATGTCTTGTTCCTTATGTGGAAACCGAAGAAAGCGTATTTCTCAAAACGATTATTCCCAGCCGGAAGATGACGAAGAAATACCTTGGAGGTGACAAAGATGAAGCTGAGTAAGCAAGAGAAGGAAATTGTCGAGTCTGTTGAACGGGGTGACTGGCGCAGTGTACGCGGCCTTAAGAAGCAAATAAAGCGTTATCAAGACTACGCTCGGGCGACGGTTCGTAAAGATAAGCGTGTGAACATCCGCATGACAGAGAAGGACCTGATTTACCTCCAGAAAAAGGCAATGGAAGAAGGATTACCTTACCAAACCTTAATATCCAGTGTCTTGCACAAGTACGTCAACGGCCGCTTAGTTGATAAAGCATCTTGGTAGGATGTGCACTCGTGCTATGTAGCGAAGGCTGAGCCAGAGTGGGACTGCACAGCAAAATTATTTGAATGCATAATCCAAACGCGATACGAGATTAACCAAACCAGCGAAGGGGCCGGGAAGGCGCAACGTTATGTTTCCAGGAATGAGACAGATGACCAGAATAATGTCGGCTGGGATAGCATTGTGTGTAGCTGCGGCGTCGCTCTTGTTCGGCGCAGAGTACCCCGTGACGGATACGGCAGTAAAGCATATTCCAGCCATTAAAAAACCAGCCTATCTGAAGTCATACATCGACCCCGTGTTCGGCACCAAAGTGACACGAATCACGGGAGAGCCTGGGCTCGACATCCCAAACATCAAAGGCAAATGGGCCGAGATCGCACGTCATCATTACTCCAAAGACGCAGCCTGGAACTGTGACCAGTCGCTTCTTCTGCTGGCACGACATCGAGGCCGTCCACGCATGCTATTTCTCGACGGTAACACATATGTTCCTTTATTCGGCTACGACCGGTCAGCCGGCGCCGAAACCAGATGGCACCCTAATCGCCCGGCTATCATGGTCTACGTCAAAGATAACGTAATTGGATATTGGGACGTGTGTAGGAACATAACGCAGGTCATCGCTACCTTCCCGGGCTACCGTGAATTCCGCATTGGGCCGTCAGAGGGGAACCTATCGCTGGATGGCCGACTTATTGTTGTTACCGCAAAAAAGGGCAGTGACCGTATCGCCTTCGCATACGAGCTACAGAACAAGCACAAGTACCCTGACCTCATTCTTAACGATGTTATAGTTGACTGGGTTTCCATTTCGGCCTCCGGCAAGTACATCGTGCTCAATGATGAAATTGACGGTGGAAAAGATCAAACGCAGGTTTATGACCTTGCAGGGAACAAAATCGGAAAGCTCTGGGCAGAATATGGTCGGCCCAGTCACTACGACCTGACGGTCGACGAGAACGGTGATGACATTGCTGTTGGTGTATCGAAATCCAAACCGGACGTTGGGCGGGTAATCAAACGTCGCCTGCGTGATGGAAAGGTGACTGTCCTGACGCCCGGCGGCTACGCCGGCCACACATCGACGCGAAATGTCAAGCGACCCGGCTGGGCATACGTGACGTATCAAGGTCGATCACCCAACTGGCCGCCGTACTGGGACGAAGTAGTCGCTGTAAAACTGGACGGCAGCATGACTGTGGAGCGTATAGCGCATTTGCACACAAAGAGAATCGACTACTGGACAGAGGCCCACGCCGTTCCTTCTCCCGACGGCAGACGCGTCCTGTGGGCAAGCAACTGGGAATCTCCTTCCGGACGCCCGATCGGTACTTACGTTGCCGACACAAGACGCAGAAAATTACCTACTTTAGTGACCACTAATGGAGAGAGATTGCCGTGACTGACAGGAACGTACCCTCGAGATAGCCCTGCTATGGAGAAGGGACGAGAATCGAGCATTCCGTCTCTTTATTCTTTATTTTTTTTAACAATCCTGTTATCCTGTCCTGAAGAATGAGCCGATTAGTTCAGATAATACCGATTATTCGTGGGCTTCTGGCAGAAGCAACGGGTGACGAGGATTTACCTTTTAAGCCGGTTATTTTGAAATCTTTAACCAACAAGGAAGCCGTTGACTTTGCCGGTTCTGCAGAAAATGCCGAAGTTAAGACATACCCTGCACCTTTGACTAAAACTAAGAGGCCGCCGCTATTTTTGAATCCTGCTGATTTTGAAGCCGAGCCAGAAAATCTCCGCAAACAATTAGATGACGCCATTTCGGATTATTCAGCACAGCACAACTCAAAACCCGAAATCGTATGTCTTCGTGGTCTGGGAATACTTTATCTCGATACTGGATACTCGATACTGGATACTCGTAAAAGAAGAAAATCGAGAATCGAGCATCAAGCATCGAGCATCGAGCCTAATTTGCCTCTTCACAATAAAATTGCTCTCGTCACCGGCGCTGCGGGGGCTATCGGTTATGGCATCTGTTGCGGACTGCTGGGAGCTGGCTGCCATCTGGCTGCTACGGACCTGCCCGGCAAGAAACTCAATGATTTTGCAAATGACCTGAAGCAAATAGGTGGCGACCGCGTGATAGGCATCCCCATCGATGTCACGAGTAATGAATCTGTCAGGCGGGGTTTCAAGACCGTCATTCAAACCTGGGGCGGTATCGATATTGTGGTGGTTAATGCGGGTATTCCGCTAATCTCATTCTTGAAAGACATGAACCTCGACGCTTTTCGCAAGCTGGAAAAAGTAAATGTGGAAGGGGCGCTATTAACGCTTACCGAGGCAGCACGGATTTTTATTGCCCAAGGAATTGGAGGCGACATTATAGTTATCTCCACCAAGAATGTCCCCTCACCTGGTGCTGGCTTCGGCGCCTATAGTGCTACCAAAGCCGCCTGTCACCAGTTAGGTCGTATCGCCAGTATTGAGTTGGCGCAATACGGGGTCCGGGTAAACATGGTAGCGCCGGATGGGGTATTTTCCGAAGGTAAATACAAATCCGGCTTATGGGAGCAAATTGGACCCGACCGAATGCGGGCACGTGGGCTTGATGAAAAAGGTCTGCAGGAGTATTACCGCAACAGAAATCTATTAAAAGCCAGGATTACGGGTCGGCATGTGGCTAATGCGGTACTGTTTTTTGCCACTCGTCAAACACCTACCACCGGTGCTACAATTCCCGTGGATGGAGGTCTGCCCGACGCCACACCACGATAATTTAGTGATTGGTTAATTGGTGATTGGTTAAATGAATAAGGCATTGGCGGATTTGATTAGAATATCAAACACAGTGGGCACCGACAGCACGCTTGTTCAGGGCGGAGGCGGCAATACCTCGGTTAAAACAGATGATGGAAAATATATGTACATCAAGGCCAGCGGCACAGCCTTAAAGGATATGAATGCCAAACGTGGCTGGCGGCGGATGCGACTGGAGCCGGTTCTGGTGATTATAAAAGATAAGTCAATAGCAAAGCTTGAGACGCACACGAGGGAAATTGAGGTGGTGAATCGGCTGCTTCTCGCCTGTGATGATAATGTCAGCGGTGATGCCCGGCCGTCGGTAGAGGCGCATCTGCACGCCTTTCTTGATAAGTGTGTGATTCATCTGCATCCCAGTGCAGCGGGAGCCTTTGCAAATGCCAAAAACGGAAAGGCTGAGCTGCAAAAGCTCTTCAAAAAAATCGAAAATCGAAAATCAAAAATCAAAAATTTCCTGCCTTTACTTTGGGTGCCGTACACCGACCCCGGCTTTACGCTGGCAAAGAGAATAGCTAAGTTAGTTGGTGATTATCAGAAGCGATTCGGCAAAAAGCCAGCCATTCTTTTCTTGGAAAAACATGGACTTTTGATTTCAGCCGGCAGCGCCAATGCTGCTTTACAGCTCGTTCGTCAGGTCATCAAGCGCTGCGATAGCAAGTTAAAGCACCCAGTGGTGAGGGACGAAAGACGAGGGACGAGAGATGAGATTAACGAAGCGAAGCGTTGCATTCGTAAGGCATTTTTTAAGGCGACCGGTCAATACGCTACCATAAGCTATTTCTATGACGATGCGATTGCAGATTTTCTACAGCAAAAAGATGCGCCAATGTTGCTTTCGGCAGGGGTCTTGACGCCGGATGAATTAGTTTACGCCAATGGGCCTGCGATGTGGGTGGATAAATATGATTCGCAGAAGATTGCCAGGCGATTGACTTCGCAAATAAATAAGGGAGAGAAACATTCTGTAGCGTTTCTGGTTAAGGATGTGGGGCTTTTTGTAGCTGGCAAAAAGAAAATCGCTACCACCGTCAGGGACATCGCTGTCTACTCATTTTTTATCCGCACTAACGCAAGCCGAATGGGCGGGATTTTAACTCTTAATAAAAGAGAGCGCAACTTTATTAACCAGTGGGAAGCCGAAGCGTTTCGCATGAAGATAGCCAGTAGAACCCCGTGACCAGACGACAGAGGGCAGAGAGCAGAAGACAGAAAAATCGGACTTCTGACTTCCGTCCTCTGACTTCTGTCTTCTGACTACTCCTTCGCCCCGTGCTTACGCAGCAACTCGACGACTTCTGGGTGGTTTTTCTCCCTGGCAAAGTCCAAAGCTGTCCGCCCTTCTTTGCTCTTGAGGTTTGCGTCGGCCCCTTTAGCAAGCAGCCGCCTGACGACATCCACACGGCCGTTACGGGCAGCGAGGTGAAGAGGAGTCAGATATTCATCTCCGCGGGTGCACCTTGCATGGATATCCGCGCCTTTATTCAAGAGGTACTCAACAACATCTGCATGTCCCGCATGGGCAGCCATGTGGAGATTGGTCCAGCTATGTATTACGCTTGGCCCCCACGTCATCCTCCTCATTGCGCGACCGTTTACTTCTGCTGCGTTGTCAACCAGCAGCTTGACCATGTCCAAATACCCTCGGTCACAAGCCCAGAACAAAGGCGTAGCATCCGAACAACTTCTGGCCTTAACGTCAGCGCCATTTTTTAGCAATAACTGCACAACACCTTTTCTTCTTCCAAATACTGCGCAGTGCAGGGGTGT
>JBHIDV010000217.1:0-5394 GCA_046760285.1 Sedimentisphaerales bacterium | reverse complement strand
CAATAAGAGCCCCGGTGTGTGCTCTGCTTTCACAGCCGGCCACAAACACCAGATGCACACTTATAGCAACTACCATTAAAATTATTATCAGACTTTTAACCATTTTATACCTCCACATTTACCTACGAGAGAAAAAAGTTCATTGTTCTTCTAAAGTATGTTTTTTATCGGCTATTTGGTCGTGAAAACTTAAAGTAAAGACCCTGTGTAAACGTGAACCCCACGTAAAACGTGAACCCCACGTAAAACGTGAACCCCACGTAAAACGTGGGGCTAAATATTTACTTCAACCGCCGATAGAAAGGCCTCGATATTCTCTGTCGAGGCACCTGGCGGCATACCGCCGCCGCAGGATAAGATAATCCGGCTTTTATCCGCCACCGAATCAAGTGCTGCCTTGACACTTTTGCGTACATCCTCAGGCTCACCTGCGGCAAGTACATCACGGCCAGGAATATTACCCAGCAACGTGACGCTATTTTTCGTCAGTTCCTTCATCTGTGCTAACGTGTGCTGGTAACTGAAGTTGAACAGGTTTACACCGATTTGGACAAGATACGGTGCACAGACCAGCCCAGTGGCATCATTGTGGAAGAATTTCACGCTTGTTGGCAGCGATTGGAAAATACGCGAAAGATAGGGCAGCGCCGCTTCCTTGAAATCCTGCTGGCCTAAAAAGCCCACGATGTCATCGAGAATCAGTATGCCATCGATAGAGGAAAACGTTTCTGCCTGAAGTTCGAGCCAATCGATGATAAAGTCCGTGATAATTCCGAGCAGCTTTCCAGTCTCGTCAGGGTTAGTGCGGATGGCCATAAGGAATTCCGTAGTACCCATAAGGAATGACGCTATGTTCAATGGCCCACGCGAAACTGCGAATTTAATAGCGTGTCCTGCCTGCTCGATTTGGGCCTGGTAGTGTTTCAGACGCTTGAGAACAAATGGCGGCAGACCATCTGTCTTGGGATTCGGCTTGCGGACTGAATGCGCATCCTTAATATCTGTGATGATTTTCTCTGCGAAGGGCAGTTCATTTTCCCGCCAGGAGCATTTTGAGCCGAAAGCCGACGGCTCAGTACACATACCGAATTCAGCCCAGAAGCCCGGCAAAAACATGATATCCGGAAACCGGCGAACTACCTTAAGGTTGGCCTCGAACCACATCTGCTCGCTGCAGAAATAGTCGAGGGTGGATAGCCCTGCCCAGCCGGCAAGCCAGGGACTGTCGATAATAAATCCGACTGGCAGCGGCTCAAATAATTCGCCCTTGATTACCGCCAGCAGTTTTTCCCATTGCTCGTCTCTCATGCCTCAGCCGCCTGTTTATTTGCTCTGCGAACAATGTGGACGACTACGACCAGGCCGATGAAAAGAGCGGCAATGAGCATCCCGTACCAACCCGAACCAAGCCACTTCTCGGTCGTGACCCACAGACTCCATATACTGACGAACGTTGCGGCGGTAACGGAGATGGCCATCAATATATTCCAGACAGCTCGTCTTGAGCCTCTCGGCATATCATCGCCGAGCATACTCTTCTGGTTCATAAGCAGTAAGAAAGCAAAGTAAGCAATGGGAAGCAGTATTATACAGATTACCGAGGTTGGCATTGCCAGCCAGGGTGCGGGCCTGTCCCAGAAAATAGCCCCCAGAGCACCTACCGAGACCATCAAAGAGCCGATTCGCTGAGTCCAGCCTCCCGTGGGCTTGTTGAGCAGCTCGCAGAGACAAAGGCCGTTGATGGTCATCAGCACGGTGGCGGCACCGATTCCCATACCGAGCACGCCGAGGCCGAATACAAATTGTGCCAAAAAATTGCCGGTCAACGGTGCCAGCGCGTCGGCTAAGTTAATATTGTCACGCTTAACAATCATCGCCGCCATTTGTTTATCTGCGAGGCCCAAGCGTTCTATTCGCTGCTTTATTTGCTGGTCGGATAACTTTGCAAATTCTTCTGAGCCGATTTCAAATTTTACACGTTGCGCCAAAAGGTCATTGTAACCGGCGATGAGATTTGGTGCAGGTTGAATGGGTTGGCCTTTTTCATCAACCTCCCCGAGAAAACCAGCAGCAGGAATGGTGTGGAATCGTGAAGCCGATGCGATAACCACAAAGCCGGTGGCAAGGATAAACGGTATAAATAGTCCAGTGGACAGGTCGAAGATGGCCAGTCCGCGAAAGTACTTGTCCCATCCCTTTCGCAGCATTGAATAAGGCAGAAGGAAAGTCATATTGATACCGACGGCAGCGGCGGCGGCAGCCCTCATAACATCGCGTTCCTGGCTGACAATCAGCCTTTCCCAGAACTGGCGAAATTGGGGGGCCACAGCCTCGATGAAGGGCTTAATAGTATCGGTAGGCTCAGATAAAAGTCGCAGTCTTGGTATAAAGCCTCGGAAAATCTGACCCCAGGGCAGAACTCCTTCGATACTTAATTTGATAACGACGCCGAAGAAACTCAATACAATCATACTAACAATTACCTTGATTATGATTTCGAAGATTTTCAGACCCCGGCCTGCCGCGCCATAGAACATCGTCACAGTGATACAGACTGCCAAAAGGCAGCAGACCACCAGAATCCTACCCCAGGGGTCGGGTATTACCTCAGGTCCGACTAAATTGGGCAGCAGATTTTGCCGAATGGCACGGGTGCCGAGGGTAAACTGCGGCATAGACCAGACCAGATTTGCCGCCGCAGATGCAAACAGCCAGCTCCATCCCAGTACAGGATTTACGTGTAAGTTGATGGCTCGCAGGGGTCTCTCACTGGTGGAGAGTGTTACGTATGCAATGGCGCCGAGCATAATAATGCCTAAAATCATAGCTACCGGCTGCAGCCACATAAAACTAAAGCCTGCGAAGATACCCAGGTAAAGACTGGAGGAGAATGATACCCCTCCCAGGGTGATTCCGCTTTGCAGCCAGCCTGGGCCGGACAGCCTTATGAATGTCTTGAGCACGGCTGTTCGGCCTTTTTCTTTTGCTGCTGCTATCAACTGCCGGTCTTTTTCGAGTTGAGGGTCTATGTGCTTAACGTGTTTTTGTGAGGCTGGTCTTTGTTTTGTTTGGTTTGGTGACATATTCTCGAGCTCCTTTTTTAGACAGGATAAACAGGATAATCCTGTAAATCTTGTCAAGTCAAGCGTTTTCCTGGGTACTCTTGGACAAGATATATTCCTTGGTTCTAAGCACGATTTCTGGGTCTGTTTCGTACGGCAGACAGCCTGTACCTATACAAACCTTTTCTCTATTTTCCGCCAGTGCCAGAACTCTGTCAACTTCTTTATATACAGCCTCAAAGTTTTTTGATGTCATCGGTTTGGGGTCCATGTTGATTCTGACCATCACGGAAGGCGCTGCTCTCATTTTTTCCATAAACAATTTTTGGTCTGTTTCTGCTGGGCAACAAACGTATCCGGTCCCCGTCGTAAGAATTGCTTCAAGTATGGGGGCGGTATTGCCACCAATGACACAAGGGACCGGATGACCCACGATGGCGCTGGTTTTTTCCATTATGTCTTTTAGAGCGGGTAACTCAATGTCTCTGAACTGCTGTGGTGACAGCAAAGGCGGTGCCGCCGCTGACTCAAAGAAAGCCATATCTAAGCCATTACGTACAATTTCCTTACAAAGCTCAATTTGACCAGCCACAAGGTGGTGCAAAACTTTGGCCACTGAATCGGCCTTGTTTAGAACCTCAGAAAGCAAACTTTCAAACCCCATTAAATTAGTAGCTATAGAGAAGGGGCCAGCTAAAGGCACCCTCACGTCAGCTTGTGGACACTCTTGGGCAACACGTTTGGCAGCTTCTATGACCATAGGGATACGACCGTCTGTCCTTGGATTGAGCGGCTGCAAGCTCATTAACTCTTCCAACGTTGTATAGGGATGCCGGTAAATAGCAGGAATACCGTTGCCGCCGGGCTTTTCCACTGCTGCGCCGTATGCTTCAGCCTCCAGATTGTAGATGTCTATACCCACTACAACAGGCCGATGCTGGTAAAGACGAAATGCCTCTATATTGCCTTGCGCTAAAAGCTGGGCATCTCGTGATACCTCCCAGGGACTTTTGTCAATCACTCTGGCTGCGTGCTCGTATACCGAAGGTGAGAATTCCATTTGTCTGCCTTATTTCAGAGATTCAGTACTGCCAGCATCGCCGCCACGCAGGCCGCACATATACCCAGTGCCACCAGAAAACCTACCCATGACTGTCGCGACGGCCTGACGATAAAAAGCCCTCCGGCTGTGAGTAAACGCGCAGACGCCGGAACAGCTTGGTCGAGACCCAAAGGCAGCTTCTGCTCCTGGCCAACGGGAACATAGATTTTCGTAAAGAACTTCTCGATCTGGGCCGCATCCGGGCCAGCCGTAGCAAGGCTGCCAATGATGCTGCCGGCAACGCCGGTGGCCAGCGGCAACATAGCAGATAAATAATCCGGGATGACGAAGTAGTTCCTGGTGCCCGCTACCTGAAGCAATACATAGATAGTTATCGCTGACAATATGCAGCAAAAAACACCGGCAGAATTCATCCTCCGCCAGAGGATACCCAGAGCAACAGCGATGCCGATAAAGCTGAGAATTCGAAAATAGGCCACAATCGACTCCACAAAGGCATTTCTCATCAGGATGGCAAATAACAACGATGTCAGTATAACAAAGACTCCTACAATACGGGTAAAACGAAGCTGTTTACGTTGGTCTGCATCAGGGTTGATAAAGTTGCGATAAATACTTTGCGTTAAAACTCCAGCAACCGTAACCTGGACAGCATCTCCTGAAGACATCGCCGCCGCCATGATACAGGCCAACATCAGGCCCTGGGCCACCGGAGGTAGCACATAGCGAATACAGTCTCCAAAAGCAGCGTCTGGATGAATTTCTGAACCGCTGTTAATTAGATAGGCCAGCCAACACAACCCCAGAATCGACCATCCGATGGTACAAATCCGCTTTAGCATATTGCCGTAGGTAAAGCCCATACGTCCCTCCCACTCAGTCCGGCCAGCACCGCAGACACTCATTAGGTGCGGCAAAGCCAATGCAGTTAATGGTGCGCTTACGCACAACAAAATCACTTTCCACAAACTAAAGCCGCCCTGAGAACTGAACAGATTCAGATAATTGCTATTTGCACCGGCGAGAGTCTGACGCATACCGGATAAGCCGCCTATCTGCTCGAGCTTCAAAACCGGGCCAATCGCCAGGACTGACAGGATAACAATCATAAGGCCCTGGACCATGTCGGTGCGGACAGCGGCGATGATACCGCCCCAGTACCCATAAAGCATAAAAGTTATGGTCGTGACAAATAAAATGCCGTAGAACCACCAATCGAACTTGCCTGCTGGGGCTATAAATCCTCCGCCCATCATACCCTGTACGGTC
>JBHIDV010000216.1:0-5401 GCA_046760285.1 Sedimentisphaerales bacterium | reverse complement strand
AGTCCGTTCTTCGCCCCTTAGGGGCTACGAAGGATGAATTCGGGGCCTATGCTGAATCATTCAGCATAGGCCCCGATTGTTTTGGCATCATGTATCTTTACCTTGTTCAAATATAGATTCCGTGTCGAACATAGAAGAAAACCCCCCAGCGGTGTCAGGAAAGATTAAATGACAAGGAAATTTCTGGCAAAGCCCAAGCTTTGTTGTTTATAATCGGTATTGTGATGAAATACATGATTATCTGGAGATAAAAGATGTCAGAGAAGATAACAATTACAGCCGGTAAAGTTATGGTTAATGCGGAGTTGAATGAGAGTCGGACGGCAAAAGCGATAGCAGAAGCTCTTCCCATACAGGCAAAGGTGCAGCGCTGGGGCGGAGAGATATATTTTAGTATCGGTCTGAGCTGCGAGCTACAAACCGATAGCCGGGAAGTGATGGAGGCAGGAGAATTAGGATATTGGCCGCCAGGGACAGCTTTTTGCATATTTTTTGGACCAACACCAGCTTCACAGGGTGATGAAATCAGGGCAGCATCAGCGGTGAACGTGGTAGGGAAAATGAAAGGCGACTGGTCAGAGCTATGGGATGTCCCAGATGGAGTTGATATTTGCGTGGAGAAAAAAACCATCAGATAAACCCTTCGGCTGCGCTCAGGTCAGACCTGGGAGCTGGACATCTTGCGTTCGCGAGGGTAGTAATCTGTAGGTTAGTGGTGATAATCTTGACAATAAAGGCAAGCAATAGTAAAAAACGAGGTAAATCTGGCCGATGCATTAAAATTAAGTCGTGAACTCTGCGTTAAAGTACGGTTTTGGAGTGGAATCTTATGTTTGCGATACTCGGAGCTAAGACTATAGAAGATGTGGGTAACGTAGGACAGTTTGGTAGGTTTATCTGGCAAACAATAGTCACTTCAGTACGGAGTTGTTCGGCTCGCCGAACGTATCCGCTAATATGGGCACAAATGAATCTTATCGGCGTTCGCAGTGTACCGGTTGTAATGATAACCGGCGCGTTCGTGGGGATGATATTAGCGGTTCAGGCATACCATCAGCTTAGAGCTATGGGTTTGGAAGAGCGTTTGGGCGTTCTGATTAACATTTCCGTGGTGAAGGAATTAGGTCCTGTGCTGGCGGCGGTTATGTTAGCAGGACGTGTTGGCGGGGCCTTGACCGCGGAGCTGGGTACCATGAATGTTACCGAACAGATTGATGCAGTCCGGAGTATGGGGACAAACCCCATACGATACTTGGTGGCCCCACGGGTCTTGGCGTGCCTTCTGCTTACGCCGGCCCTGATTATCTATGCCAATTTGCTGGGTATTTTCGGCGGGTATTTCGTAAGTGTTATTCACTTTGGGATTAACAGCAGGGCGTATTGGAGCTTTAGTGCCCAGAGCGTGGAACTGTGGGATGTAGCTATCGGGGTTATAAAGGGTTTCTTCTTTGGAGGAGCAATTGCCAGTATTAGCTGTTATAAGGGCTTTACGTGTAAAGAAGGTGCGCACGGAGTAGGACAGGCCTGTACGGAGGCCTTTGTAGCCAGTTTTATTTCCATATTAGCACTGGATTATACGCTGGTAGTGATTTCCAAAGCGATTTACAGTACCTTTTGGCCAGTCAAGACTCTGGTTGGATGATAACAGATAGGCTTTGGCGTATAAGCGAGGGTAAAAGTGAAAGAGGACAACGATAAAAGCGAAACACAGGTTAGTGGCGACAACAATATAATCGTTGTCAAAAACCTTACCAAAAAGTTCGGGGACAAGGTTGTCCTGGATAATGTTTCTGTGGCGATAGAGAAAGGCAAGACGACCGTGGTGATCGGGCCGAGCGGATGTGGCAAGACCGTCTTAATAAAGCATTTTATAGCCTTATTAAGGCCGAGTTCGGGTGAGGTGTATTTTAAGGGTCAGCGAATTGATAATCTAAGTGAAAAAGAACTGAACAAGATACGTACTCGGTACGGTTTTCTTTTCCAAGGCGGGGCGTTGTTTGACAGTCTCACCGTTTTTGAAAATATAATATTTCCTATAAGACAGCATTATAAGATAACCAATTGGCGTGACATTGAGGAGCTGGTAAAGGCTAAGTTAGCGATGGTTGGTCTTGACGGCTATCAGAATTATTACCCCGCTAATCTTTCAGGAGGTCAGCGAAAGAGAGTGGCATTGGCCAGGGCTATTGCACTGAATCCTGAAGTAATTTTGTATGACGAGCCAACTACCGGGCTGGACCCTATTCGTGCGGATATAATCAACGAGCTTATTCTGAAGCTGCAACGGGAGCTTGGCGAGACCACCATCGTGGTGACACACGATATGACAAGCGCGTACAAGATAGCGGACCGTATCATTATGTTGCATAATGGCAAAATTATTGCCGACGGAGATGCCGACCATATTCGCAACCATCCCCATCCTATAGTCCAACAGTTCATCAATGGACAGGTTAGCGAGGATGACCTGGCAGTTCTACGGATGAGCGGAACCATTTCCCAAACTCAATTCCTGCCCCGTGATTTCGAGCAATAATGGGCAGCAGTGCAAGTGCACAAAGGCATAAAGCAAGCAATGAATAAAGGACCGGAAAAAGTCGCTGCAGATTTAGCCAAAGTGGTACGAGGTGATGTTTTTGTGGACATATTACACAGAGTCGCCTACAGCACCGATGCCAGTATCTACAGAATACTGCCCCAGTGCGTTATTGCACCACGTGATAGTGGTGACATAGTTGCTGTGGTGAAATATGCCGTTGCCAGAGGTATACCAGTGGCTGCCCGCGGAGCGGGTAGCGGCGTGGCAGGCGAAGCACTGTGCAGTGGCATAATCTTTGATATGACCCGCTATATGAACAAGATTATCAATGTAGAAAATGATGGCACCGCTGTGATTTGCGAGCCGGGCGTAGTACTGGACGATTTGAATAACTGCCTGGCTGCGTATGGCAAAAAAATCGGGCCAGACCCATCCAGCAGTAACCGGGCAACGGTAGGGGGGTGCGTGGCCAATAATTCCACCGGTGCTCATTCACTCGAATACGGTTATATCAGTAGCTATGTGGAAAGCGTTGAAGCAGTTTTAGCTGATGGTAGCGTGGTTGAATTCAAAAACGATTTTGACGTGGGCAGTGCTGAGGATGACGCAGTAGGCATGCTCGCCAAGCGGTGCTTCTCTATTCTCTCAGGTAACGAGCAGACCATTGACCAAGCATTGCCTAAATCTGGCCGAAATCGAAGTGGCTACAATATTGTGGGGATTTGCCATAACGGAAAGATTGATTTAGCGCGTCTGTTAGCCGGCTCAGAAGGGACACTGGCTATTTTTACGAAAATCAAACTCAAAACTGTCCCCATGCCTAAGGCAAAGGCCTTGTTACAGCTTGAGTTCGATTCGCTTGAAAAAATGTCACGAGCTGTACCAATTATTGCAAAGAGCAGCCCATCAGCCTGTGAGCTGATGGATAAGAGATTGATTGATATGGCATTTGAAGCTTTGCCTGAATATCGGGACATTTTGCCAGCCGGTGCCGCCGCGGTTCTGTTGGTCGAGCAGACCGGTGAAACGCAACAGCAAGCAAACGAAAAAATAAAGAAAACCGATTCAGCGGTAGGGCGGTTGGCTTGCGGACGGAGCATTGTTTTCGACGAGAAGCAGCAAGGGCGATTGTGGAAGTCACGCAAGGATGCCGGGCCGCTACTTTATAGAAAAAAAGGTAAGAAACACCCGGCCGAGTTTATAGAGGATGTTTCTGTGGGAAACGAGCGGCTGAGGAAGTACATATCAGGCCTGCAAAAGATTGGCAACAAGTATGATATTGTGATGTCCTTCTTTGGTCATGCCGGTGATGGTTTGCTGCATATTCGTCCCTTTCTGGATTTGAGCGACCCCGCGGAAGTGAAAAAGATGCAGGCGATTGCGAATGAAGTTTTCCAACTTGCCTGGTCGCTGGGCGGGACCATTAGCGGCGAGCATGCGGATGGTTTGGTAAGAGCCAGCTTTATAAAAAGGCAATATGGTGACAAATATTACGAGCTGCTGTGCAAGATAAAAAACATATTCGACCCTGATGGCTTGATGAATCCCGGCAAAATCATCAATAATGACCCTGATGCTATGGTCAAGAATCTAAGGGCTGAGCATAAGCTTTCGCCGGAAAGATTCAAAATAGACCTGCTTTTTGAAAAAGATGAGCTGGAGTTAGAGCTGGAGCAGTGCTACGGCTGTGGCCTTTGCCTAAGCCGGGAATCCGATTTGCGGATGTGCCCGGTATTTCGAGCATTGGGTGAGGAGCTGGCCAGCTCGCGGGCCAAAGCTAATATACTTCGTTTCTGGACGACGGGACAATTGAATGAAGACGATTTTGAATCGCCGGAGTTTAGAAAATTTCTGGACTTGTGCATAAATTGCAAAGCCTGCCTGCTGGAATGTCCCTCAGGGGTTGATATTTCCAAGTTGATGTGCACTGCGAGAGCAGAATATGTCAAACGTAGGAGGTTGAGGCGAGCCGAGTTGTTCCTGAGCCGCAATCGTTATCTTAACGTGCTGGGCAGCATATTTTCGCCGGTTTCAAATCTCGTGATGAGACTATCGGTTTTTAAGTGGCTGCTGGAAAAATCTGCCGGGATTGACCGGCGAAGAAGCATACCTGTTTTTCATCGCCGGTCTTTTTTAAGTGCTGGGCGTAAATATTTGGCTGCCTGCCCACCCATAGAAGTGCCCACCGATAGGGTGGCCTATTTTATAGATGCGTATACAAATTTCAATGACCACGAGTTAGGTTTTGCCGTTGTCGATGTCCTTCGGCTTAACGATATCGAGGTGATTTTACCAAAGCAAAGACCTGCACCGCTGCCGGCTATTTGTTATGGCGACGTAAAAAGGGCCCGCAGGGATTTATCATACAACGTGAAACATCTGGCAAAGGCTATTTGTGATGGCTATAAAATCGTTTGTTCTGAGCCGAGTGCTGCGCTGTGTTTGAAAGATGAGCTTCGGCATTTTGTGGCAAGTGAAGATGCCAAGCTTGTATCAGAGAATACGTATGAATTGATGAATTATCTATATGGCCTTTTTAAGAAGGGTAAGTTAAAACTGCGGGTGGCAGCGTCAAGCGCAGCTTGGCGATGGCAGTACGTTTATCATTTGCCGTGCCATTTGTCCACCATAGGTGACAGGCAAGCGAGTATAAAGCTCCTGCGGGAACTTTGTGGTGTAGAAGTTGTTGAGCTTAAAGCTGGCTGTTGCGGCCTGGCAGGGACGTTCGGCATGCAGAAAAAAAATTACGAACTTTCCTCGCAGATAGCTGCAAGATTAAAAGAGGTGCTGGAAAAATCGCCGACAAAAAATGTCCTGACGGAATGCGCCGCCTGCAAAATGCAGATAGAGCATATAAGCGAT
>JBHIDV010000215.1:0-5405 GCA_046760285.1 Sedimentisphaerales bacterium | reverse complement strand
TATTACCTAATCTTCTGCCTGGAAGTTCAATCTTTTCAACCGTTACCAGTTGGTAATGTTTTGATAATTGCCTCTTATAATCATTAATTTGCTCTTCCTTGGCAAGCCAATATACTTTTCGAATATCTGACGCCCAATGCCAGATGTCGTCTGTAAAAGTATCAAGCAATTCCTTACCCTCAAGGTTTACATATCTCTGGCGGGCTTCAATATTTCTGAAGTTCTGTAGGGGTAGTGGAATATTCAAGTTTGGAGCGAACTTTCGTGGAGGTCCAGGCGGTCGTGGTTTCAAAACCCATAGGTCAGCCAGCCGCCAACAACCGATAAAGTCAAGATGCTGATTGATTCCTTCGTTTGCTATCAGGATGCTGCCTGGCTCAACGTGTTTTTCCACTACATTTGTTATCTTTGCAAGAACCGCATTGTTATTTTTCAGATGCTGCATAGGCCGAACTGACTGTGGTAGTCCCCACACTATGGTAATTAAAAGAAGCACAATAGACGCGGCAAATGCCGATGAGTAACGATTATTGCAAACGACACTCAGAAGCCATACACTGGCAATGGTGTAGATATAAAAAGTCGGCAACAAAAACCTCATTGATTGCGGGTCGGCGCCCCAATAATAGGACATATATAGAAGCGTTATGGGTAGGACAAGCATAGCAAATAGCGCACCACATCTCCAGGTGTAATGTTGAACGCTCAAGATAGAGATGCCGATGATACCTGTAACAAATACTAAACCGCATCCGTTAGCCAAAAGCATTATTAAGAACGGCAGAAAGCTATCTACAAAATAATTCCAGCCGAAAGTTTTCTGTCCAATTGCGATTGCATAACCGGTTTTCCAGAATCCACCATAAGCTATCTGGTTGCGAAGGCATAAAGCTGCAATGGGAATTGCAGCACCAATAGCTCCGGCAAAAACGGAACTCCAGAACGCCTTATCATTTTTGTAATGAAATAATACGAAAATTCCAATAGCGGGCAAATACAAAATCTCAGGGTACCGAATTGTAGGAATCATGCCTATAAAAAGACCAGCAGCTAATGCCCACCAAGGTGAATGTGTTTTGCTCCATTGAGCGAGAAAAAATAGCGCCCATATAAGAAAAAAACATACGGCTGTATGAGAGTCGCCGAAAAGGGCATGCTCGTTGGCGAACGGATTAACCGCCATCAGCGCCGCAGCAAGTAAACCCCAGCCTTGGCCGACCCACAATCGGCACAGCAGGAATAAGCCCAGCAGGGACAAAGAAGCCATTAAGGGATTAACCCATAACGTTGCTTTAGGCCCGAAAAACCGATAGACGAGCGCCAATATCACAGGTAGTCCAGGTGCGTGTGTGCAATAATAACGATTATCACCTGTATGGTTCCAATGGACTCCAATATACTGTAATGCTGATTCGGGCTGAACGTATGTTTTTCCTTCTTTTGCCAGCAGCTTCGCCTGGACAAAATAGCTATTTGCGTCAGGTGTGGAAATGGCCGGCTCAAAATAGCTCATCAGAAAAATAAAATGTGCCCCAACAAGCAAAAGTCCGAGTAAAATGAAGTGGGTCCTTTGTCTATATGGAATGCTGAGGTTCCCGCGAAGCGGGGTCCTGAGCAATTCAGAATCTTTGGAACTTGGATTATTCACAATACAACTCATATTATATAGGAATGACTATGAGTCAATAATCATTTGCCTGAAACCCGTCTTGTGCTTACAATTAAGTAGGTTATGTCGAAGGACTTGCGGAACATCCTGATAATTAAGCCCAGCTCGCTGGGTGATATTGTTCTGGCTTTGCCGGCACTTTCCGCTTTGCGCCGCAGTTTTCCTGAAGCCCAAATTAGCTGGCTAATTCGCCCGGAGTTTGCACCGCTTCTGCAAAACCATCCTCACCTGAGCCACATCATCCCATTCGACCGCAAGTTTTTGGGCAGAGCCTGGTACTATCCTAAAGCTTTTGGCGCCCTGTTCTCGCTTATTTGGCGACTCCGCCGAAGTAAATTTGATGCTGTGTTCGATTTGCAAGGTCTTTTTAGAACAGCCTGCTTAGGGTGGCTATCCGGCTGCAAAAGACGTTTCGGAATGGCGAATGCCAGGGAGCTCGCTCACATATTTTACACGCATAAAATTGTGCAAAGTCACGACAGTATTCATTTAGTTGATTATTACTTAAAGATAATTAAAGCCGCCGGTGTTAGCGATGCCGATGTGAGATTTGAATTACCTATAAATCCGGCTGACGTCGACTCGGTCCGTAGACTGTTAGCAAGTCACGCCATCAGAGCCAGGGATTATGTTGTTTTTGTACCCGGCTCAGCTCACAGCGACAAATGTTGGCCAGTCGAGCGTTTCGCAGAGTTAGCTGATAGAATCTCATCAAGATTCGATTTGCCTATAATCGCTGTCGGAATAAATTCTGAAAAGAGGACAGTTGACCAGATACAAGATTTAACCAATGCGCCCATAGTAAACTTTGCTGGTAGAACTTCGCTTGGCCAGCTAATAGCATTATTGAAAACTGCCAGGCTCGTGGTAAGCAATGATACCGGGCCGGGCCATATCGCTGCCGCTCTGGGCACGCCATTAGTTTTAATGTTTAGCTGGTCCAATCCTGCCAGGATAGCGCCGTACGGCAGGAGCGAATGTATGATAGCCCGTGAACCCTACAGCAGGGGGCCTAAGATAAAAAGTCCCGACCCCAAACACAGTGTCAGGACAATCACCGTTGATGAGGTTTTTCAAAAAGTATGCGAGCAGATAGAGGATTCTATGGCATTTTGAAATGCCTCTTTAGGAATTTTACCATCTCTTCAACCGATTCGGTCTGCGGCGATGTATAGTCTGTGTCCATACGGCGGATACACTCGATGCCGAGCTTATCCATCTTGTCCTTTAAGTGCTTGCCAAAATTCGGATGGTGGATATTGCCGGGCTTATTGTTTCTGGCAAAATGATATACGAATATCGGCGGATCGTCTTTAGTGAGATGATTTATGGGAGAGGCATCTTTCAAAAGCGCATCTAATCTTTCATCTACTTCGTTTTCATCCCAGTTCCAATCTTCCGGCAAACCATACAGAAGCTTAAGAGCCACATGGTTGTACGCGCGTCCGGGGACAATTTTTTTAATCTGGCGCGGGTCGTAGGTATCCTGTGCATTGAAGGGGATTGCACAACTCAATCGTGTGGATTCTCGCGCCACCGGGTCCTTGCTTTTTGGATTGGCCATATCATCATGAAAGGCCAGCCATTGAGAAATGCCGGATCCCGCGGACCCTCCATAGGCGGCAAGCCGCTTAGGGTCGATGTTCCACTGCTTGGCATTTCTCCGAATATATTGGATAGCCCTCGCGCAGTCGTGCATCTGGGCAGGTTAAGGAGCCTCACCGGTAAGTCTATAGTTTATTGAGGCGAATGATATTGCCGATTGCAAAACTTGTTCGAGCATATACAAATTCACGCGGGACTTGTCACCACCTCTGAAGCCGCCACCGTGGATGTATACCACAAGAGGCGTGGGGCTATCCGACTTGGCAAGCCACAGGTCGAATTTATTAAGTTTATGCGGCCCATAAGAGTGATCCTGAACGTCTGCTACTTGATGTTTTTCCTGTTTGCTGCTGGACTTTAACCTGGATGGTTTTTGACCGCTGTTTGCACATTTAGTAATCAGCGCTGATAAAGTACCGCCACCTACGGCTTTCAAAAACCCACGTCTACTTAGTATCCGCATAAACATGCTCCTTTCGCTCTATTTTTTATTGGGTTGAGCCGTTCTTAATAATCACCTCGATACATCGTTTGCACAAATCGGGATGCTCATTATCCCCTCCCACACTGGGCCAATAGTTCCAGCACCGCTGACACTTCTCGTGATGACTCTTTTCTGCTGCCACCGTTGTCTGGTCTGTGCGTATTGTCAGTTTTACCTCACTAACAATACAAAGTGCTGCAAATTGCTCCAGGCCAAATTCATTCAGAAGCGTGGCATCTTTATCATCGCAGTAAATGGTCACGCAGGCCTCCTGGTTGCTGGCAATTTTTCTGGCCTGTCTCAAGCCTTCCAAAACCCGCAATACCTCGTCACGCAGGGCCATTAGTTTCTGCCACCTTGATTCAGCACTATGCCAGTCGATTGAACCATCGACCTTCGGCATCTCAGCTATATGTACGCTTTCGGTATCTTGAGACTTGAATTTCATTGCTCGCCACGCCTCTTCTGCCGTGTGCACTAATATAGGTGCCAGCATTCGAACCAGGCTATCAAATATCTTATACATGGCCGTCTGGGCGCTGCGCCGAGACAAACTATCTGGTGCATCGCAGTAGAGTCTGTCCTTGAGCACGTCCATATAGATATTGCTCATATGGACTGTGCAGAAGTTATATATAAGCGAAAAAACTCTATGGAAAACAAAGTTCTCATAGGCCTCCGTCACGTTAGTAATTAATTTTTGCAACTGCTGCATCGCCCACTTATCAATCTCGAACATATCATCATAGGCTATGCTTTTTTCGTTGGGGTCAAAATCGTAAATATTTCCCAATAGGAATCTAAGAGTGTTTCTGATTTTTCTATAGGCGTCTTGCGTCCGTCCAATCAGCTCATCGCTGCACCGTATATCTTCCTGATAATTTACGCCTGCCACCCACAGCCGCAAAATATCCGCACCGTATTTTGCCACTTCTTCCTGTGCATTGACATAGTTGCCCAGCGATTTTGACTGCTTCATTCCCTTTTCGTCAACGGTAAAACCATGCGTCAAAACGCCCTTATATGGCGACTTGGTTATTGCTCCAAGAGCTGGCAAAAGCGATAGTTGAAACCATCCCCGATGCTGGTCCGAGCCTTCCAGATATAAATCTACCGGCACGGGCCAGCCTGCTTTCAAAGCGGCGCTATACCAACTACAGCCCGATTCAAACCAGACATCAAAGATGTTTTCTTCTTTTTTCAAATCATCAAAGCTGAACCCATCTGGCAATCTAAAGTCCTCACCCAGAATCTCGCGCGGTGAATCCGTAAACCAGCTATCCGAGCCTTTCTTGGCGATATGTTTAGCCACCGCTAAAACAGATTCCTTTGTCATCAGGCTGTGCCCGGCTGAATTGACAAATGCTGGTATCGGCAGTCCCCAGCTTCTCTGTCTGCTGATGCACCAGTCTGGTCGTGACTCTAACATCCCTGCGATACGCTTCCGGCCCCAGGCAGGGATCCATTTCACACTGTTGATACTTTCCAGTGCCAAGTCGCGCAGAGTCTTGTCGACGCCTGGCAGCTCTTTGTCAACACTGATAAACCATTGCTCCGTTGCCCTGAAAATAACCGGCCCTTTGCTCCGCCAGCAGTGCGGGTAGCTATGCGTAATCTCGCCCTCAGCAAAAAGTAGACCCATTTCTT
>JBHIDV010000214.1:0-5418 GCA_046760285.1 Sedimentisphaerales bacterium | reverse complement strand
CTGGTGTGATGGTGCCTTTTTTGTCCTCAAGACCTAATAACCCGGCTGGATTTTCAGTAATGGTCCTGATGGCGACGCCAAAGGGGCAATCCGTAAAAGTTATGAGTTTTTCCAGTAATTGACTTAGGCCCAGAGCAGTGCCTATAAGAGTGCCGTCTTTGTATCTTGCCGTTCCATTTTTGGATTCGTA
The DNA here is from genome assembly GCA_046760285.1 of Sedimentisphaerales bacterium. GTDB lineage: Bacteria > Planctomycetota > Phycisphaerae > Sedimentisphaerales > Anaerobacaceae > JBHIDV01. The sequence goes on along the minus strand of JBHIDV010000214.1, from coordinate 5,228 downwards.
TTCGACACCGTTATAGATATATTTGCCGTCGGCAAGGCCGAGTGCCTGCATACCATCGGTAATTGGTATAATGCGATTGGGGCCCAGTATTTCGAAAGCAAATTTTAGAGCAGCCGGATGTATGTGCACACCATCGGCAATTAGCTGACAGGTTATATTTTTTGTTTGAAAGATAGCCGGTAGGGGGCCGGGCGAGCGATGATGAAGTGTCGGCATGGCGTTGAATAGGTGGGTTACGTGTGAGATGCCGGCCTTGAAACCGTCGATTGTTTGTTCGTATGTAGCGTTGGAATGGCCGAAAGAAGCGATGATGTTGGAGTCAACGAGACGTTGAATTATCGGCAGATTGCCGGGCAGTTCCGGTGCGATGGTCATCATTTTGAGCTGGCCGCCTGTTACATCCTGAATTTCTTTGAGCATCTGTAATGACGGCGGAGACAGACAATCGGGCAGGACCATTCCTCTTTTTTGTGGCGAGATAAATGGGCCTTCCAGATGGATGCCGAGCAGGTTGGCGCCGCCAAGGTCTTGGCCTGTATGCTCAGCAGCCAGAGCCAGATGTGGGTTTTGCTGGTTTGGCTTGAATACCGTTGTCGCAAGGAAGCTGGTGGTTCCAAAGCGCGCGCAGGTTTTGGATATTGCTCTTAGGCCGTCAATGGTAGCATCGAGTATATCAGCACCGCCTGCACCCTGGATATGAATATCGATGAAGCCCGGAGCGATTATTCGGCCCTCTGCGTCGAGCATATTGCCACCAGCGGCGGAAGAATCGATTTGGCCAATTTGGCTGATGGTGCCATTTTCGATGAGAATGGAAGTAGTGTGTTGGTCATCCGTTGCGTCGAACAATCTGCAATTGGTTATGAGCAGTTTCCACGACATATTGATTTTCCCATCTTGACAATTTTAGTTGTTGCAGGATAGCAGATTCACGGTTTGATGGCAAGGATGAGAACAGCAGAGCAGATCTTTTCAATTGATTATTTGAGACCTGGTTGGAGTGTCTTTAAGTTTTTGGTTTGACGAAGGTGGCGGTTTTCGCTATTTTCTCCACTATCACGAAATAGGATAAATGGATTTCTTTTTACAGGAGAATAAACACAGTGGAATCTGCCATACCTGTCAGCGACAGTATCTATTGGGTTGGGGTCAACGACCGCCAGACATTTCTCTTTGAGGCGATTTGGCCACTGCCGCGAGGAGTCTGCTATAACTCTTACCTGATTGTCGATAAAAAGGTTGCGCTGTTAGACACAGTCAAAGAGATTTTGCTGCCTTGCTATCTTGCCAAGCTTAAAAAGGTTCTCGGGCCCAAAAAACAAATTGACTGTCTGATAGTCCACCATCTGGAGCCGGACCATTCCGGCTCGATACCGGTGCTGCTGGAAATTTTTCCAGGGATGAAGATCATCGGGAACAAGAAAACCGCTGAATTTCTCAAACGGCTCTACAACATAAAGCACAATGTACAGATCGTTCAGGATGGGGACGAATTGGAACTGGGCAGGCGAAAATTGAAATTTTTCCTCACGCCTATGGTGCACTGGCCTGAGTCAATGGTGAGCTACGAGCCTGCTGAAAAAATTCTCTTCTCCAGCGATGCTTTTGGAGGGTTCGGGACATTAGATGGCGGGATTTTTGATGACACAGTGGACATCAGTTACTTTGAGGATGAAATTCTGCGCTATTTTTCTAATATCGTGGGAAAATACGCATCAATGGTACAGAAGGCCATCACAAAGCTGAAAGACCTGGAAGTTAAGATTGTTGCCCCTGCGCATGGACCGGTGTGGCGGAAGCAACCAACGCGAATCATCCAACTTTATGATAAATGGAGCCGACACGAAGCAGAAAAAGGCGTGGTCGTTGCTTATGCTTCTATGTATGGCCACACAGAGAAGATGGCAGAAGCAGTTACCCAGGGTTTATCTGAGCAAGGCCTTCGGGCGGTTCGAGTTCATAACGTTTCGCGAAGCCATGTCTCTTACATTATTCGAGATGCGTGGCGCTACAAAGGACTGATACTCGGCAGTCCAACGTATGATGCGAAAGTCTTTCCGCCGATGGATTCTCTGCTCAGCTTATTAAATATTAAAATGATCAGGAAACGCATTGTAGGCGTTTTCGGAAGCTACGGCTGGGCTGGCGGTGCAGTTAAGGCCATGACCCAGTTTGTTAAAGAAAACAGCCTGGAACTTGTGGAGCCTGTTATTGGGGCTCAATTCGCTGCTAACCCGGAGGAACTGGAGCAATGCCGGGAGCTTGGGCGAAACATCGCGAAGCATATTAATAACAGTCTCAAACCTTGACGATGGCGCACAATTGTTTAGCTGTCGCCGGTATGTTGCCGTACCGGCGACAGCTAAACTCTTACTTCTCGACGGGCAAGTTGTGTTGTTGCCATGCCTCGAAGCCGCCTTGCAGTTCCATTACCGGAAAATCATGCTCAGCAAAGTATTTCGCGGCTCTGGCTGCCAGAAGGCAGACGTGCGAATAGCAGTACACCACGTTCACTCTGTCTTTGCTCAGGCCGGAAAAAGTAGTCCACTGTTCCTCAGGCAGGCTAATGGCTCCGGGAATATGGCCTTTCTCATAGTCTTCCGACTTGCGCACGTCGATTATGTTAATGTTCTCATCGCTTTTTAGCAGTTCGTTCAGTTCAACCGGGCCAGTGGTAAAGTTCAACTTGGCCTCGAAGAACTCCACAGCTTTTTGTGCACTTATAACGGTCATAGTTGACTCCTTTCAAATTCGTAAGGTTAATTTTGCTGTTTCTACAATTCGCTGCAAATCAGCGCTTCTAAATATGCTACGCATTGCTGGCCGAAAAGGTCGAAAAAAATGCTGATGGGGTCAATAAATTCTGATACGGCAAGGAACCAGATGTACTTGACACAAAGTATGACCGGTCGTATGATTTGCAATAATGACACTTTCTTTCTGGAGCAAATAAAATGGCCAAAGCAAAGAAGAGCTGGGAAAAGCGGCTGGCCAGTCAGCCTGATGAGCTAATGGTCGATTTTGTAGAATCGCTCTCTTACGACAAGCGTCTTTATAGATATGACATTGTTGGCTCCATCGCTCACGCCCAGATGCTGGCCAAGCAGAAGTTGCTCACCAGGTCGGAATTTAAAGCGATAAAAGCTGGGCTAATCGAAATCGGTGAGGAAATCGCACAAGGACGGTTCAAATTCGATAAGAGCTATGAAGATATCCATATGGCAATTGAGGCTGCACTGATTGCTAAAATTGGCAAAGCCGGGGAAAAACTTCATACCAGCAGAAGCCGTAACGACCAGGTAGCCACTGACATTCGGCTTTGGATGCGAGACCAGATAGAGATTCTGCAGGCCAAAATAACGCTGCTGCAAAAAGCCTTCGTTAAATTAGCAGGCAAGCACACGGGGAATGTAATGCCTGGTTATACCCATCTTCAGCGAGCTCAGCCGATAGTTATCGCGGCTTATCTATTAAGTTTTGTGGAGCAGTTTGAGCGTGACTTTATTCGGCTGAAGAACTGCCGGTCTCTGGTTAATATTTCGCCATTGGGCTGTGGCGCTATAGCCGGCTCAACGCTACCTTTAGATAGAAAAAGCACCGCCAAACAATTAGGTTTTTCGGATATCAGCTATAACAGTATCGACTCGGTGAGCGACAGAGACTTTTGTGCAGAGTTTATTTTCGATTGCGCACTGATGGCGACGCATCTGTCCCGGTTAGCTGAGGACTGGATAATCTACAGCTCAAGTGAATTTGGGTTCGTGCGGGTCGATGATAGCTTTTGCACATCATCAAGTATGATGCCGCAGAAGCGCAATCCCGATTGTTTAGAGTTGATTCGCGCAAAAGCTGGTTCGGTTTATGGTTCATTGATAGCTATGCTGACGCTTCTGAAAGCGCAACCTTCAGGCTATAATCGCGATTTGCAGGAAGATAAAATCCATATTTTCGCTGCCAGTGACACAGTTGAGGCCTCTTTGGATATGGCCAGAGCCGTTGTTTCGCATACAAAGTTTAATACGAAGAAGATCGCGTCTGGGCTGGATGAAGGATTTCTGGACGCTACCGCGCTATCCGAGTATCTGGTGAAAAAAGGTGTCGCTTTCCGAGAAGCTCACGGCATTGTGGGGACGCTGGTCGCTCACTGCGAAAAGCAGAACAAAAAGTTGGCTGAACTTAGTTTGGATGAGCTGAGAAAGCATTCCACATTTATTGAGAAAGATGTATACGGAAACCTCGGCGCCGAAAATGTAGTGAGCAGGTATGTCACTGAGGGTGCAGCCGGACCGCAGCAGGCGAAAAGACAAATTGTATATTGGAACAAACAATTAGCGCAGCGATGAGTATAAGTGAGAACGAAATAACCGAGTGGTTTGCGCGCCAGAGCAAATTATCTGCCGCAGATTTCCCCATTGGCATTGGTGATGATATGGCCCAAATCCAATTGGCAGAGGATTATTCAGTTCTCATTACTACAGATATGCTGCTGGACGGTGTGCATTTCGATCTGCAAAAAGCAGCCCTGAAACAGGTCGGATATAAAGCTATGGCGGTGAGCCTCAGTGATTGTGCAGCTATGGCCACAGTTCCAGTTGCTGCTGTTGTATCTGTGGCGCTGCCAAAAGGTTGTGGCGAGAAAGAATTAAAACAGCTTCACTCGGGAATTACTTTGGCCGGCGACAAATTTGGCTGTCCACTGGTGGGTGGTGACATTACCACCTGGAAAGCAAAGGAACCGTTTGCAATAAGTGTGGCGATGCTCAGCAGGCCAGCAGGCAACCAACCTATCAAGCGCTCAGGCGCAAAGGTCGGTGACAGCATCTGCGTGACAGGCTCGTTGGGTGGAGCAGTGGCACACCAGAATGGTGGAAAACATCTGGAATTTGAGCCGAGAGTTAAAGAAGCTATAAAAATCGCTCAAATGGCGACTATAAATGCAATGATTGATATAAGCGATGGATTGAGTAGCGATTTGAATCGTATCTGCCGAGCCAGCCGGGTCGGAGCTATTATAAATGCAGAGAAGATTCCGATATCGGGTGAGGCCCAAAGGAGTGAAAATCCGTTAAGTTCAGCTCTTAACGATGGCGAAGATTTTGAATTACTTTTTACTCTCTCACCACAAGAATGTGAAGAATTATTAAAGAAGTGGGATGGACCGATACCAATTACACAAATCGGCACAGTCACTGACACCGGAAAAATGCAGATAAAGATGCCCGATGGCC
>JBHIDV010000213.1:0-5470 GCA_046760285.1 Sedimentisphaerales bacterium | reverse complement strand
TCGTGGCTAATTTATATTATTTCTTATTAACGCTTGATTTTACATTAACCGTTGCGGCCTTGGTGTTATCTGCTGTATCCTCTTCTCCTGAAACTGGAACTATCTCTGCCTTAAGCGTATGTTTGCCTACAGAGGCCCTGGTAGTATCCCAATTGAAGGTCACATCAGTCGAACACTTGGAGGAACCGCCGTAATATAACCAGACCCGGCCTTGGTTGCCATTATATTCCCATCCACCTATAATTGCATCATCGTAACCATCATTATTGACATCACCCAGAGTAACTCTGCACCAAAAACTATATTGATCGACTCCAGTAAAAGTATGGTCAGCAGCTTCATTCATATTTTCTTTTGTGCCACCGTAGTAAATGTAGGCTTGGCCTCTCCGGTCGCCCTTATAATAATTAAATCCGACAATAAGGAGATCCCCATAGTTATCATTATTGACGTAACCAGCCCAAATAAAACTCCCAAAAGCAGCTCTGGCATTGCCTGGCTTTCCAGTAAAGGTCTTATCTGCTACAGTTACATCAATATCTGCTTCACCCCAATAGAGATACACCCGGCCTTGGTTGGAGCCGCCGCTATATCCCCAGGCTCCGATAACTACATCACCAAAACCATCATTATCAACATCAAATATATGAACAGCTTCGCCAAATCTATCCTTATTAGACGCGCCGGTAAAGGTCTTATCGCAGATGTTATCCATAGGATTTCCGCCGTAGAAAAGATAGGCCCGGCCTTTCTCCTTGCCACCGGGGTATCTACGAGCTCCTAAAATCAGATCGGGGTAACCATCACCATTTACATCACCGCCTATAGCTGCCTTGCGGCCAAAAAAGTCATTGCTACTCTCACCGTCTAAGGTCAGATCACACGTAGTATCCATCGGATTTCCGGCATAGTAGAGGTAGACGCGGCCTCTGTCGTCTTCACATTTATTGGCACTTACAACCACATCAGCATAACCGTCGTCATTGAGATCACCTGTGACTATCACAACGCCATAGTAACCTGCTTTTCCTGACTCTCCCTCAAGTATCAAATCAGCATTTTCATCCATATCAGGGCCACCATAAAATATATAGACCCGACCATCCTCGGCACCACCTCTGTAGCCTGGGGCTCCCACGAGCACATCATCATAATTATCACCATTAACATCTCCCAGAGCAGCTCCCCCACCACCAAAAAGATCACCGGCTGTTTCTCCCGTAAAGGTCTTATCAGGGGTCGTATCCATACTCTTGCCGCCATAATAGAGATATGCCCGACCTTGGGCATTGTTCCACTGGCTAGCTGTGGTAAGAAGATCATCGTAACCATCACCATTAACATCACCGCACACGACAGGATAGCCAAAGTATTGTTTACCAGAGACCGGAGAGTCGAAGATTAAATCAACTGTCTCATCCATTTCGCCTTCAGTGGCTTCCGACAAGGTTACTGACTTTTGTTCTATTTCTTTGCCATTAGTAACATCGGTCAATGTGACAACCAACTTCTCACTGTAATTACCTTGGTTTTTTATAGTAACTACCACACGCGCAGCATCTCCTTGAATACAACTTGGCGGTACTGAGATATTAGTAATTGCTACATTGTGACCTGGCCCTGGCTTGCGGTCAATGGCGCCATAGGCGTCAGCCGTAATAACAAAGGCTGATAGAATAACGACCAACGTTATTAGAACTATCCGTTTCATTTTCCTAACCTTTTTGGCCACAGATTTCACAGATTACACCGATTTTATATCTCTTGTTTTTTACTTTACTTAATCTGTGTCAATCTGTGTTCATCTGTGGCTCTTTTCATTTTTCTTTTTTGCCCGATGTCGCAGATAGGCTTCAATAAAGGCGTCGAGGTCCCCATCCAGCACGGCCTGCACGTTGCCGGTCTGATAGTTGGTTCGATGGTCTTTTACCATCTGGTAAGGCTGCATTACATAACTTCGTATCTGATTGCCCCAGGCGATCTCGCCCTTTTCGCTGTACAGTTTTGCCAGTTCAGCATCGCGTTTTGCCTGCTCGAGCATATATAGCCTGGCTTTAAGCACTTTCATCGCCTGGGCACGGTTTTTATGCTGGCTTCTTTCGTTCTGGCATTGCACCACAATGCCGGTCGGCTCATGCGTAATCCGCACGGCTGAGCTAACCTTATTTACATGCTGTCCACCAGCCCCGCTGGCACGGAAGAAATCGGTTCGCAGGTCGCCCTCGTTTATCTGAACGTCTATATCCTCATCAAATTCCGGCACACAATCCACTGCGGCAAAGCTGGTGTGGCGGCGTTTGTTCGAATCGAAAGGGCTTATTCTGACTAATCGATGCACCCCCACCTCGCAGGAGAGTTTGCCGTATGCAAAAGGCCCAGTAACTCGCAGCGTTACCGACCTTATGCCTACTTCTTCGCCGGGCGTAATATCAAGCTCCCTGAATTTGTATTTGTTTACCTCAAAATACCGCGTATACATTCGAAGCAGCATATTTGCCCAGTCACAACTCTCTGTTCCGCCGGCCCCGGCGTGGATACTGAAAAAGCAATTCTTTATATCTTCAGGTCTGGACAAAAGCCCTGCCAGCTCGATTTGCTCGCACTTTTTTATAAGCGCAGCCAGATCATCTTCTAATTGCACCAGCTCTTCTCGGTCCGACTCAGTCGCCGCCAGCTCGAATAGCTCTTGAATGTCTTTAACCTCGCGCTGCAATTCTTCTACCGGCTCGATTACCGATTTAAGGACGCTTAGTTGAGAGACTACGGATTGAGCGGTATCGGGATTATCCCAGAACCCCGCTTCGGCCATCTTCTGTTCGAGAATTGCAAGCTGGGATTTTTTGCCGGACAAGTCAAAGCCAGTCCCGGATTTCCTCAATCCGGGCCGACAACTGCAATATCGTTGATTTTAATTCCGCTGCTTCCATAGCAGTATTTATACCAGATTACAGTAGGACATGCAACAAACAAGGTTGGCTCTAACTCTGCTTCAGCCATTGTAGAACTTCCCACAGCCCTGGGCGCTTGCCGTACATTAAGATGCCGGTGCGAAAAACTTTAGCTGCTGCCCACATCACCGCCAGCACAAACATTGCCAGCAGAATGATGGAAGCAAGAACCTCAAGGACGGACGGATATCGACTTGAAGCCAGCCGTAGGGTCATAACTATTGGTGTCAACGGCGGCAAGAACGACAGGACCCTGGCTAACGGCCCATTTGGATCCTGAGCAAGGTTGAACCAAGCTATCATCGGCAAAATGAACATGAGGCTAATAGGCATCATAAGGCTTTGGGCCTCTTTGATCGTATTACAAATCGAACCAATTCCCGCCAGGACCGAACTGAACAGCAGAAAGCCCAGAACGAAATAGATTACGAAATATGGAAGTATTTCTGTTGGGACATCGATATTTATATCCCACCAGTGAGCGGCTCCATAGTAAGCGGTTCCACCTGCGGCAATCGCCCACAAACCTATCACGGTCAAACTGATGCCAGCCAGGCCTATAATTTTACCCACCATCAGTTCAAATGGACTTACCGCCGACAGCAAAACTTCAATTACCCGTGAATTCTTCTCCTCAATAACACTGGTAAGCATATGCTGGCCCATACCAAAAATGCCCATAAACATAAGGAACATGAAGAAAAAAGGGACCATGGTCTTAGCGACTTGCTCGCCTCCTTTTATGCGTTTTTCTTGCGAAGCTGACCCGATGTCCACACGCTCGGCTGGCACTCGGCGGCGAAGTTCGGCCAGCAACTCCGGCGAAACATTCCACAGCTTGCAGCGTTGATTGATAACAGCGTCATTGAGCCGATTCTCAACGGTTGAAACAAGGTCAAGGTCAGCTATCTTTGTGCCGCGAGTAAAGGAGCGAATTTTGCCAGTTCCTTCGATGCTGTCTTTGTCCAGTACAACGTACGCATCTAAGTGACCGTTACGCACCTTATTTTTCACAACTTCAGCGGAGCTTTCGTCAGTCTGAAGCTCCTGCAGCAGGATCTGTCGCTGGGGATTTCGTGCATTGTATTCGTCAAATGAGGCTTTGATCTCAGCTGTTAGTTCCTTTGACAGGTCGGCTACAACAACTTTCCTGGGTGGACGCGGCCCAGTTATACTGCGGCGGACCCGGCTATTGATAAACACTACCATTGCTATGATGGCAGGTGTCATCAAGATACCCAGAAGAAACGTCTTTGTCTTGACGGTCTCAATATACTCGCGTTGGGCAATCTTAAGAATCTTCTGCATTGTCTTTGCCAACCAGACTAACGAAGATTTCATGTAACGAGGGCACTTTCACCTCGAAGGCCTGCACTCTCACTCGGCCCACCAATGCTTTGAGCAAATCCTGAGGGTCGGCTTTCTCTGAGAGGCTAATTTCCATACGCCGGCCTTGTGACTCCGTCCCCACTACCATAGGCAACGTCTTGACGAAGCTTGTGTCACCCTCCAGTTCGACGGAGACCGCACCAGATTTATGACGAGCGCGAATCTCGTCCAATCTGCCGTCCAGGACCGGCTTTCCTTTGTTTATCAGAAGGATAAAATCGCAAAGCTGCTCCGCCTCGTGCATCACATGTGTGGACAAAACAACGGTCTTACCGTCGTTGCGCATCTGGCAGATAATATCCTTTAGTAGGTCCTGGTTCACTGGGTCCAAGCCAGAGAACGGCTCATCAAGGATGACAAGATCAGGTTCATTGATCACCGTAACGGCAAATTGTAGCTTTTGATGCATCCCCCTCGAAAGTTCCTCTACTTTCTTATCCGACCAATCAACCAGCCCGACCCGCTCCAGCCACTGCGGCACATGCTGACTAAGCTCACGGGCCTTCAGACCCTTGATGGCGCCAAAATAAGCCAGCACTTTGCTAACTCTCATCTTCCGATAAAGACCGCGTTCCTCCGGCATATATCCAATTCGACCCTTGGCCTGTGCAGTCTCTCCATCCCTCAATATTGTTATGTGTCCACTGTCCGGCCGGATGATGTTCATAATCATACGAATGGTAGTGGTCTTGCCAGCTCCGTTTGGCCCCAGAAAGCCGTAGATGCTGCCGGCTGGAACCCGCACACTCAGCTCATCCACCGCCCGGACTTCGCCGAAAGATTTACACACCTGCTCCACTACTATTGCGTCCATATCCGTTACCCTTCCAGAAACAACAATTGCGCCTTATTGTATTACCTGACACGTTTAGGTCAATCCCGCAGTCGCGCGACGCAATACGAGAAAAAACAAACAGGGCCTATACCGAATCAAATCAGTATAGGCCCCGAAATTAAGGCATAACATCAAGCAACGTCAACTCTCCGCCTGGGGAAATTACGCAGCGTCCCTTGTGGGACTTACGGCGAAGGTCGCTCTATCTACCACTGAAATCACTCTTCAACGCGCTTGAGGTGTCAGCCGAATATCGTCAATGTAAACCACTCCTTTACCACCAACTACTCCGCTACGC
>JBHIDV010000212.1:0-5474 GCA_046760285.1 Sedimentisphaerales bacterium | reverse complement strand
GGTCACTTGCTTTGGCCAGCGCACACTCTTTGGTATGGCCAATTTGATTTATTATCTCTGGTGATCGTATTTGTGCTTCCAGGTTTATTAGCCCTTGGCGTCGCGCAGTTCATTAGATACCTGTCTGAGAAGAGCTATCGACCCGGCTGGACCCTACGCTGTGCAGAAGGAATTCTTTATCTGTATGCGGTTCTTTTGGTTGTCCATACCGTCTGGAGCATCTTTTTCGCCGCAAGACCTATGTTCCCAGAGATAAGCTATTCTGCTGAGCCAGTCACAATCTCCCACCTGCTGATTGTTGCTGCAAAGGCGACGATATTGATTGGCCTTGCCCAGATATTGGCGCGCGTTATGCCCGTCATCGAAGAATCAAAAACGCTGGTCTGAAGGAGGTTGATTATGATTAACGTTCGGCTGGATTATGTGCTTTTGGATCGGCGGATGAAGCTAAAAGATTTAGCAGAGGCAACCGGCTTGGCGGTCAATAATCTTTCAATCCTAAAGACCAATAAGGCGCGGGCGATTCGTTTTTCCACCTTGAACAGCTTATGTAAAGTATTGAACTGCACGCCAGGGGATTTGATTGAGTATATTCCAGAGACGCAAGAGAATTAAGTGTGCTTGCGGCCTTTTTTGTTTTTTTAAGCCACTGATTTCACTGATAAGCATCTTTTGTCTTTTCACTTTTCTTTATCTGTTTCCATCTGTGTTCATCTCTGGCTAAATCTCCTTTTCGCGACTAATTTTGTTGACTTTTTGGCTGGATTTAAATTGACAAAGTCTGCATTTTGTGCTATTGTTTTATTATTGAGGTAACAGATATGTCAGAGTATCTTATTCCAATATCAATCGAATATTTAGAAGAGGGTCAATATTTGGCTACCAGTTCCGTTTTGCAAGGCCTAATTGCCCAGGGTAGAACTATTGCAGAGACCATTGAAATAGCCGAAGATGTGGCTCGTAAAATCATAGAATCCTGCATCGAACATGGAGACCGACTTCCAAAAAATCTGAGGGTAGGTCAAAGACCACACTTCAAATTAAATGTAAAAATTCCTGTCCCCGTTGAAACATGAGCCGCCTTCCGTCTCTTAAACCATCCGAAGTAATACGCAAGCTTCGTAAAGCAGATTTTGTGTTTGACCGGCATGCCAAAGGCAGCCATGAACTTTGGTACAACCCTAAAACTCACAGACGAACTGTTGTACCTAACCATCCTGGAAGAGACATTCCTAAGGGTACGCTTCGTGCTATTATCGCTCAAGCCGGCCTGACAACTGAAGAGTTCGTAAATCTTCTTTAGCAACTTCCTCCGGCACGCCTACCATAGGCTGACTCTGCAATCGGAATACAATCAGGGCTTGCAGAGTTTTTTTCTTTTCTTTGGCGGCTTTCGGTGTTACACTGGCTGTGATTTCAGAAGTCAGAAATCGGAAGACAGAAGTCAGAAGTTCTGTCTTCTGTCCTCTGTTCCGCATAGAAAGGACGCTATGAAACAGCCGAATATACAAACCTACAGTAGTTTGAATTCCTGCCGGCCTCTGCCTCTTGTTGCGATTCGGGGTGACTGCGGCAATCCTAGGGTGAAAGCAGCTCACAAATATGAGATAGTAGATGCTGATGGTGGGCTGGGCTTATTAGGTAAGAAATTCCACTTTATCGGCGCAGGCGGTATCGGGATGAGCGGGCTGGCACAGCTTTTGATGAAAAATAGCGCCATTGTCACCGGCTCAGACCAAACAACCAGCAGCACCATAGATAGGCTCTGCCGAATGGGAGCTAAGGTAAAAATCGGCCACCATCCCGACAATCTCAGGCGAGGAACGAATGCAGTTGTTATCTCGGCGGCTATAAAAGAAGATAATCCCGAATTAAAACTGGCACGCAAGAGAAAATACAAGGTCTATAAATACGCCCAGATGTTGGGCCGATTGATGAACCGCTATGATGGCATCGCCGTGGCCGGTATGCACGGCAAGAGCACCACCAGCGGCTGGCTTAGCTATTTATTGAGGAGGGCTGCTATCGATGTGAACTTTATCGTGGGAGCTGAAGTTAGCCAATTGGGCAGCTCTTCCGGCGTGGGTGATAGCAAATATTTCATCGCTGAGGCCTGCGAATACGACCGCAGCTTTCTGAACTTACGGCCTAAAATAGCTTGCGTACTCAATATTGAGCAGGACCATCTGGACTATTACAAAGATGAGGATGAGATAGTCGAAGCCTTTGGCCAATTCGCCCTCCAGGTAAAACCAGGGGGGCTACTAATCGCCAACGGCCAGGATGCAAACGTAGCCAAAATAATCAGACAACTGGGTGCTGAACTGCGCTGTGAGATATTCGGGCTTAATAGAGATTGCAATTTTTGCGCTGCCAATATTCAGCTAATCGACGGGCTTTATGCCTTTGACGTCTATCACAACAACAAATTGTTGGGCCGAACGAGAATTTCTTTGCCGGGCCGGCACAACATCCTCAATGCCCTGGCGGTAGTGGCTATGGCGGTTAACGTGGGGATACCTTCACCGTTAATACTGCATTTACTGCCCACTTTTACCGGCATCGACCGTCGGCTGATGCTAAAGGAGCAGTTCATTGTGCGTGATGCGTCCCCTCGACCGCGCTCGGGGCAGGCGCGCGTGATGCGTCGTACAAAAAGTATACGCAATACGCAATACGCAGTACGCAATACGACCATCACCATTCTTGACGACTACGCTCATCATCCTACCGAAATCAGAGCCACACTTGAGGCGATACGCCAAAGATATCAGCCGAGACGGATTTGGTGCGTTTTTCAGCCGCATCAGTACAGCAGAACCAGATTTTTGCTTGATGATTTCGCAGAAAGTTTTAAGCTTGCCGATGTAATAATAGTGCCGGAAATATATTTTGTCCGAGACTCGCTGGCGAGCAAGAAAGAGATTAACTCGCAGATACTGGTCGAGAGAATGCGAGCCAATGGAACAGAAGCAGTATTTATCGACAACTTTGGAGCTATTTGTGATTATCTAAAAAGAAATGTAACTGCCGGCGATTTAGTGGTTACTATGGGTGCAGGCGATATTTGGAAGGTAGCTGATGAATATATTCAGCGGCTTAGAGAAGATAGTTGAAGCTGACCATCCGCTGGCCAAGCACACCTGGTACGGTTTGGGTGGGCCAGCCGACTATTTTATCAGGCCGAAAACAACCAAGCAGCTCAAAGAAGTAGTCCAGCGGTGCAATGAAAACGGGATTGCGATTTACGTAATGGGCCTTGGCTCGAACCTCTTAGTCAGCGATGAAGGTGTGCGGGCAGCAGTGATAAAGCTCGAAGCAGACCAGTTCGCACAGATGAATTTTAATGGCGAGCAAGTTACCTGCTGGGCAGGTGTAGAATTGAGCAGGCTGGTTTGAACGTGTGTACAAAAGGGCCTCTCAGGCATCGAATCCCTGACCGGTATACCCGGCTCGGTCGGCGGAGCAGTAAAAATGAACGCCGGAGGCAGCTTCGGAGACATCGGCTCAGCCGTAGAATCCGTCACGCTGATGGATAGCCAGGGCAACATCTTTGAAAAGAAAAAGCCGGAACTTATCTTCGACTATCGCAGTACAAACATCACCGCAAAGTTCATTCTCAATGCCCAGTTGAGACTATCCAGCGCCGACCCAGAACAGATTATGCGAACGGTAAAAGAAACGTGGATTTATAAGAAGAATAATCAGCCGTTAAATACAAGGAATTGTGGCTGCATATTCAAAAATCCCAGAGGTGTTTCGGCTGGTGCTTTGATTGATAGGGCTGGTCTTAAGGGTCTACAAATTGGTGGTGCCACCGTCAGCGAAAAGCACGCCAATTTCATAATCGCGCAAAAAGGCTGCACCAGCCGCGACGTTATGAGACTTATAGACGCTGTAAGACAAAGGGTCAAAGAACAGTTCGAGATCGAGCTGGAGCTTGAAATCGAAATATGGAAATAGGGCCGATTGCCAATGGCAAATCGCAAATCGCAAATTGACTATTCGCGACAAGCAACAAGCGATAAGCGATCCGCTTGGGGCAGGAAAGTAGCCGTACTTATGGGCGGTATCGGCGAGGAGCGTGACATCAGTATCCAAAGTGGCAATTGCGTTGCCCAGGCATTAAAACAAGCCGATTTGGATGTAGTAACTTCTGATATTAGCCCTGACAACCTGGACATACTCGAAGATAATAGCATCGACGTATTCTTTATTGCCCTGCACGGCAAGTTCGGTGAAGATGGCCAGTTACAACAAATACTGGAGGACAAATCTCTTTGCTATACCGGCAGTGGCCCTACTGCAAGTAGATTGGCTTTTGATAAATTAGCCAGCAAAAAGTTTTTTGCTAAGGCAGGCATTAAAACACCCAAAGTAATTAGCTTTGATAGCCAAGCACAGACAGAACAGCTCGAAAAGCAACTCTTGCAACTCGGCCAGAGATTCGTAGTTAAGCCAGTCAGACAAGGAAGCACTATCGGCGTCAGTATTGTCGATGACCCAAAGTCAGCGATAGCCGCTGGGCGGCAGTGCTGGCGCAAATTCGGCGATTGTATGATTGAAGAATACATCGCCGGTAGAGAAATAACCGTCGGCATACTGCAACATCAGGCACTTCCGATTATTGAGATTAGAAGCAGGACCGGCTTTTATGATTATCATGCTAAATACATCGATGAGCAAACGCAGTATCTGTTCGATACAATTGATGAGCCGAAACTTTCAGCAAAGATCAAGGCTGTGGCACTGGATTGTTTTGATGCGCTCGGCTGTCGGCACTTCGCCAGGGTCGATTTTATCTTGAGCAATGATGGGATTCCTTACGCCCTGGAGGTCAACACTATTCCAGGCCTTACATCACATTCGCTGGTTCCCAAAGCAGCAGCAAAGGCAGGGCTTTCGATGAGCCAATTGTGTGTAAAAATCGTCGAGGCGGCATATCCGTCGCTCGTAATTCGTGACTCGTGATTCGTATCTCATCATGTTGTAAAGCTCAAATCTGTAAGATGGTCCGAAGAAAAAAGATAAAAAGCAAGACCAAAAGAATATCATTTAAGACCGGCACTTCTAAAAAAAAGTATAAAACAAATTGGCCGATTTCGACAGGTTTCCTAAAAGTATTGGCTGTGATTTGTGTTTTTGCTGCCTTAGCGGGTGCGTTTGTATTCTTAGAGCGGTATGTAAAAAAAGTTGCTCCTGCCTGGGGGAAAACTGTCGATGTTGAATTAGTAGAGCCGCCCGCCTGGGTTAATCAACCGCTCAGAGATAAAATTATCGCGGCTGCCACCGTAGGCGGCGAAGATGTAAAACCCGATGAAGACGTTGTCCGTTTAATTCATAGTAATCTTGCGCGAAAAGTGGCGTGGCTGCAAAAAGTAAAAGTGCGAACGACCCACGACAAGATTCTTATCGAGGCCGATTATCGAAAGCCGATTGCTCTGGTCAAATCAGGTCTGCGAAAATTCTATGTT
>JBHIDV010000211.1:0-5475 GCA_046760285.1 Sedimentisphaerales bacterium | reverse complement strand
GTTGTGCCTTCACCTGATTTGCTTTCGACGCGGACCTTGCCGCCGGCCCGCGATACGACATACTCCACAATGCAAAGCCCTAAACCTGTCGCTTCACCTGCAGGTTTGGTGGTGAAAAACGGCTCAAAAACCTTATCAAGATGTTCAGGTGCTATCCCACCGCAGTTGTCGGAGAATCGCAACTCGATGTGTTTATCCTTTAGAGCAGCGCTGATAACAAGCTGATGAGCCTTTTTGCCATCGGCTGCCTGTATGGCGTTATCAACCAGGGCAAAAAATACCTGCTCCAGCTCTTCCTCGTTCGTATATATAAAGGGCAGCCCGTCGAAATCTTTCAGGTGCATGGTAACCTTAGCTCGCCGACCACTTTCATCACATAACTTCAATGTTCTTTCAGCAACAGCCTTCAAATCAATTTCCTTGATGATTCTTTCTGAGGACCTCTTCGCAGCCTCGCGAAACCTATGAGCAACCGAATTGATTCTCGAGACTTCGGTTAGTACGTCTCTAAGCTTATCAGCAACAGTATCTGAATAGTGAGTTTTTTTCAGCTCTGTCAATGCATTCTCGATTAATAGATTAATGACACTTAGAGGCTGGGTCAGTTGATGAGCCAAGGCGGCACCCAGGCTCCCCAGAGTCGCTAACTGTTCGGCTCGAGCCATTCTTTTGCTATAGTCGCGCAGTTGGTCTTCTGCTTTCTTGCGCTGGGTGATGTTTCTTGATATACCCATTACAGCATATATTTTCCCCTCCGAGTCCTTCAGCGGATTGAGGTTTGCACTTACCCACAATTGTCTTTCTCCGACCCGGAGCTTTATCTCAGATTTCAAAGTTTCGCCTGTTTCAAACACTGTCTTAATGCTCTGAATATTATGATTTGCGATTTCTTCAGGGAACAGCTCAAGTAATGATTTTCCAATTATCTCTTCGGCTTTTTTTCCAAACAGTTCCGTCGCAGCCTTATTAAGCGACATCACATGACCTGATTTATCGACCACATAGATGAAATCATCCGCGTTCTCAATAAGACTCCTATATTTCTCTTCACTCTTGCATAACTGCTCCTCGGTCTTCTTGTGTTCGGTGATATCTTTAGCAATATGGATGGTACCTGTTATCTCACCGCTATCATTAAATATAGGTGAGGTAGATACCTGCAGATAGATTCCCAGGTTGGGTTCAAAGTATTCTACTGTAGCTGGTTTTCCAGTCTGAAGAACTCGTTTGTGAGAACACGTAGGCCAGGGTTCTTTTGTACAGTGGATTACTTCATAGCAAAATTTTCCGATAAGCTCTTCTGGTCTGAGCTTAAACAGCTCGGCAAAGGCCTTATTAACCTTAACAATCTTAAAATCTTTACTTTGAATAGAAACCAAATCTGTGATGGAGTCGAAAGTTGTACTCCATTGTTTGGCTATCTGTTTTATCTTTTCTTCTGCTTTCTTGCGCTTGGTGATGTCGGAGAAAAGGCCATCAGCATACATTACACCATCTTTCTCGTAGGTAGCGATTGCCCTGTCATGCAGCCAAATCCACTTCTCATCTTTTCTCTTAATCCTATATTCGATATCAAATCGCTTTGCCTTTTTGAATAGAGCCTCGTACGCATCCTTCACTTTGAGAATGTCATCAGGGTGAACCCTCCCGAACCACAGTTGAGCGCCTTGCTTATAGATTTCTTCCGGCTTGTAGCCGTACAGTTCTTCTACATTTGGACTGATGAAAGTGGTTTTGCCTTCGGCGTCGGTGGTCCATATTACGTCGGGGATGTTTGCAATTAGAGCACTATACTTCTGCTCACTCTGCCGAAGTGTATGTAGGTCGTGCTGATGAGTTTGCTCGATTTCTGCGATATGGCGGCGTAAAGTTTCCAGCTCTTGTAGTAATTGCTCTTTGGTTTTATCTTCATCCGGCGTCATGTTTTTTTGCTCACTTAATCAACGCCGATTGTCCTCCGCTTTGTCGCTTTTCGAGGCACCAGTCTAAATATCTGGGGTCGCATCGGTTTAGTGACAATTGGTGATATTTAGCCTAATCAATATATTATCGTACATCATGCTGGGCCAATCAAGAAAAAATCCTGTTTTTTTGGCTTTTCCGCTTCCACCGGAGTAAAGTCAGAACTCAACATTTCAGTTTTTCACAGCTCTTGTTCTCGGAAGTGACGCTGCCTGGTATATCTGTGCGAGGATTAACTCTTATAATCTGGATGGGGATGTATGGCGAAGAGAATTGTAACCTGACAAAATCTGCGTCAAAAATGCGTCAGTCGCCAGTGGTAAATTAGTGATGAAAAGACGGCCTTATGCTTACACATAAGGCCGCCTTTAGAACCGAATGGAAAAGCCAGTTCCTATCGTCGTCGCGCTGGTGCTGGGGCTCCTCCTGGTCCTGCACCTGGTGGGCCGTCATTTACCAGCAGCGAATCCTTTCTATGACCGGGCACACTAGTAAAAACAATAGGTGGCTCACCTTTTTGTGGAAGGCCAAGACCCTGAGGAAGAAGGGTATAAATGTTGTCATCCTCAACGCCACACCAAGCACGTTTTTCAAACTCTACGTGGCTGTCCATAAACAATACATTTTGTCCATCCTCTTGGTGAGCAATGGCGTTTCCATATTTGCCCTGGTCCGTGGTGCCGTTGAACTGGGGGGGGATGTCTGGTATGAACAGCGAAAAATCTTTAGCCTCTGCAGCAGGAGATTCAATCCAGGGATTGCGGTCGGCTGCTACTGCCATACCGGGTTCACTTGAGGTAGTCAGTGCATACAGACCATAGGGCACATGATAGGAGTAGCTGCAATGCTGTCTGGGTTCATCGCCAAAATCCCAGGCATTGATAAGCTCTTCGACAAGAGGATTGCGATTGGGATAATCAGCCAGCTTAAAATCTGTGGTTCCGGAATCACCTTTACAGACGAACGACTTGGGCGTGACCTCAGCGTACTTTACCAACATATAGAAGCTGGAGCTGATGGTAGCCACGCCGCCGCTGCCGTCTGCCGATAGACTGTAAGCAGCAAATCGGTCAGGCGCATCCCATATAACGAGACCACCCCATTGGGTGTTTCTACCACCAGCACGAGGAAGCTCATCCTCATAATCGTTGGCGTAGATCAGCATGGCCTTGCCTATCCCAGAAAGATTTGTGCCACAGGTCATCCGAAAGGCAATCTGCCTAACCCTGGCCAAAGCGGGCATCAAGATACCCATCAACAACGCTATGATCGCAATCACGACCAATAGCTCAACCAATGTAAAACCTTTCTTTTTTCTCATCTTTTTTCTCCTTTTTTACTTTGAGATTCACGAGCCCGACCGTTCTTAAGCACACTTTTAGTTAGCGTTTTGATAGATAAATACCTGCTTGGTTCCGCCGTAAGGCGTCCTGTAGACCACGTAGCAGGGTCCCTACTGCCATGTAAACATAAGACGCTAAATACTGTTTCGCCCGCAAATCTCCTTGAAAATTTGTTATTTTCGCCTAAAAACGGCCGGTTTGAACTCACAAAACCAGCTTTTTTTCAATAAGTTTGTGCACTTAACTTGTATAGACTCAAAACCACTGTAGACTCGATAGTATAAATCAACTGTAGATGGATCTTACATTTTAGCAGGTAGGTTTGCGATATGAAAAAAGACACAAATATGATAACGGTTTACATTATGACGAACTTTAGCCTACCTATTGCTATGTCCAATAATAACACTCTGCACTCTTTCTGTCAAACAAATTTCGTGATTTTTTTTAACTTTCTTGAATTTTTTTTACAATTTGCTTAATATCCCTACTTTTGGCTTGGAATCGCAGGTATGGTTGCCCAAAAAACCTTTGAAAACATAAAAAACCTGCTAAAAAAGCACCACCAGGACCACCTTCTAACATTTTGGGCGGAACTGAATACCGCCCAAAAGCAGAATTTACTAGCCCAGATCGAAAAGCTGGACTTTGCGAAAATAGATTATTGGGTGGCCAACTTCGTCAAAAAATCTACTCCCGCTAAAATAGACGCCGACTTCACTCCCGCTTGGTCATACAGCCCTCATCCTGCCAAGGCCGAGCAAAAACGAAAGTATGATAAAGCCATCGAATTGGGTAAGCAGTTGATACGGCAAAGCAAGGTTGCTGGCTTGGTTGTCGCGGGCGGACAGGGAACCAGACTCGGATTCGACGGCCCAAAGGGAAATTTCCCTATCAGCCCGGTGAAGAACAAAACGCTATTTCAAATCTTCGCCGAGACGATTGCAGCAGTCTCCAGAAAATATCAAGCTGTCTGTCCGTGGTATATTATGACCAGTCCTTTGAACCACGCCGAGACCATCAAAATTTTCCGTTCAAATAGCTATTACGGCCTGGACGAGAAAGATGTGTTTATATTTGAGCAGGGTACACTGCCGAATTTTAGTTTCGATGGCAAAATCCTGTTAGCTGATAAGGCCCATATAGCCTGCTCGCCCGATGGCCATGGCGGGACCCTCAAAGCCCTTTACCAAAGCGGGGCTCTTCAAGATATGAAAAAACGTGGCGTAGAATTCATAAGCTATTGGCAGGTTGACAATCCCTTAGTAAACATCTTCGACCCTCTCTTTATTGGCCTACACGCCCTCGATGGAGCTGAGATGTCCTCAAAAGCACTTATAAAAAGCGGTCCCTACGAGAAGGTCGGCAACTTCTGCGTGGTCGACGGCAAAATAGCTGTTATTGAATACAGCGATTTACCTGACGAACTGGCGGAAAAAAGGAATCCCGATGGCTCATTGGTCTTTCGGCTGGGCAGCATCGCCATCCACATCATAAATCGCAGCTTTGTGGAAAGACTAAATGCCGAGGGCTTTTCTCTGCCTTTGCACAGGGCCGTCAAAAAAATTCCACACATAAACCAGCAGGGAAAACCTGTGGAACCGACCGAGCCAAATGGCATAAAGCTCGAAACCTTCGTCTTTGACGCGCTGCCACTGGCCAAAAAATCAATAATTGTCCAGACGCAGCGAAGCCGGGAGTTTGCACCTACTAAAAATGCTACCGGCATTGATAGTGTCGAGACCACAAGGCAAATGATGGCCGCTCGTGCTGCTGATTGGCTTGAATCAGCCGGGGTTGCTGTGCCCAAAAAACCAGATGGTTCGCTCGATTGCCTCATCGAAATCGCTCCCAGCTTTGCATTGGACAGAGATGAAATCAAAGCAAAGCTAAACCGGATACCTGAAATTAAGCCAAGAGACAAGCTGTACTTGGCCTAACAAAAATAAAGCAAAACTATAAATTACGCAGATTAACAATAGGGAAAAAATGAAATTGGGTTTCTTTGGGTTTGTTTTCACCAAGTGTCCTGTTTGATATCTTCTCATAATCCCTTGTTTTGATTAACTTTACATCCATTTGACTTTTTCGAAAATTGGCTTTGTTTTGCATAAAAAGGCCGATTTGTAGAGGATTCTCGACAATTGTAGAAAAAGTTGGTTGGCACGCT
>JBHIDV010000210.1:0-5485 GCA_046760285.1 Sedimentisphaerales bacterium | reverse complement strand
AAGCCAAAGGTTGGCGAGGACCTTTCACGGCTGAAATACAGCCGTTCGATTGATTATTAGCCACAGATTTCGCGGATTACGCAGATATACATTTTTTTATTTTTAGCCACTGATTTCAAAGATTCCACAGACTTATATTCTTAGCCACTGATTTCACTGATTACACTGATTTTTTATCTTTACTTAGTTCATAAAATCTGTGTTAATCTGTGGCTTGTATCTTTACTTAATCTGTATAATCTGTGTTAATCTGTGGCTTGTGACTTTACTTAATCCGTACAATCGGTGTAATCCGTGGTTATAATTTTTGAATCTCTGTGTTTCTCTGTGTGCTCTGTGGCTAAAAACTTTAATTAATCCGTACAATCTGTGTAATCTGTGGCTTAAATTATGGATGAGATAGCAATCAAAAAGCCGCCTGTCGGCCTGGCAGTTCTGGCTCTGGTCGGGCCTTCATTTATCTGGGCTGCAGAATATATCGGCTCCGGCGAGGTCATCTTAGCCACCCGCACCGGCGCTATCTTGGGCACCACAATCCTGTGGGCTGTGGTCATAGGGATATTCTTGAAGTTCTGGATAGGTATGTGTGGGGCACGCTATACCGTCTGCACCGGCGAAGGTATGATTGATATGTTCGACCGCATACCTGGACCGCGCCACTGGGTGGTCTGGTTGGTGCTGGTGATACAATTTGCCGCAGGTGTTGTTTCCATCGGCTCGTTGGCCAACGCAGCTGGCATCTTTGTTAGTAGTCTCACTCACATCAATCCAATTTTATGCGGCTGGGCAGTGTCGCTTTTTGCATTGGCGGTGGTCTGGTCGGGCATATATGATGTGCTAAAAATCGTAATGAGCATCTTTGTGTTGATAATCGTCTTGGGCGTGATGTACGTAGCCATTCATGTATTTCCTTCGTTTGGGCAGCTTCTGCAAAGTTTGAGCTTTCGTGTCCCTACGGTTCCGCAATGGGCAATTGCGCAGGAAGGACTCAGCAAAAATGCGTGGGCTGAGATATTGCCTCTTATCGGCTGGGGTGCGGGCGGCTTTGCCAGCCAGGTCTGGTACACCTACTGGGTGCTCGGTGCCGGCTACGGGGCCGCTGCAGGTAGGGGCTACGGCAAGGCCGCCAATGTATCGCAGCTTTCGCAGATGAGTCGGGCCAGTGCGGAGAAAATAAAAGGCTGGTGCCGCGTGCTGTACACCGATGCCGCGTTAGCAGCGGTAATCGGCATCGTAGTGACCAGCGCGTTTTTGATTGCCGGTGCAGGAATTCTGGGACCCAGAGAGAAAGCACCGGAGGGTGTCGAGGTGGCCGTTACCCTTTCTGGGATCTTTTCTTCGAGGTGGGGTACACTCGGCGGCTTCTTATTTATGCTTTCCGGAGCGGCGGCCTTGATCTCTACGCAGGTGGGGCAATTAGCCGGCTGGCCACGACTGCTGGCGGACTCTTTTAGGATTTGCATCCCCGGCTTTGAAAAAAAGCTGTCCTGGAAATGGCAGTTCCGGTTGTTTCTGATAATGTTTTTTTTCACAAATATGATTATCGTATACACTCTGGGCTTTAAGCCGGTCGTTCTTGTTCAGACAGGTGCGATATTTGATGGCTTACTATTGACGCCGCTGCAGGCATTGTGGGTAGCTATCGGGCTATTTGTGGTGATGCCCAGGATGCTCTCTAAAGAGGCAGCTGCGGTGCTCAAGCCAAATTGGATATTGGGTGTCGGGTTGCTCATTGCTTTTGTAGTATTTATGTATTTTTGCGTTTTTCAGATGCCATCAAGTATTGGAGCATTGTTCGGTAGAGGTGGCTAATTGAAGGCTTTAGTTTACACCAAGCCCTACTGTCTTGACTATTCAGATTTTCCGGACCCAACAGTGGGTGATGATGATGTATTGATCCGGGTCAAGGCCTGCGGGATTTGCGGCTCGGATGTACACGGCTTTACAGGCAAAACCGGCAGAAGAATTCCGCCTTTGATTATGGGTCACGAGGCAGCCGGCATTGTCGAGGAATTCGGCAAAAGCGTAAGGGATTTTCAAAAAGGCGATAGAGTTTGCTTCGACTCCACTGTGTACTGCAATAAGTGTGAGCCGTGCCGAGCCGGCTTCTATAATCGCTGTGAAAAGCGACAGGTGCTCGGCGTCTCCGTCCCAGCCTTCAAAAGGCACGGGGCATTTGCCGAATTCGTTGCGGTGCCGTGGTGGATTGTCTCGAAAATCCCGGATGACCTGTCTTTTATCCATGCGGCTCTTTTGGAGCCGGTATCAATAGGTATGCATGCGGCTAATCGAGCGGGCATATTGAGCAGTGACACCGTGGTGATTATTGGAGCTGGCACAATTGGCCTTTTCGTGTTGCAGGCCTGTAAGCTCAAAGGTGCTGGAAAGGTGATTGTATGCGATATTAACGAATTTCGGCTGGCTGTAGCAAAAAAGTTGGGGGCAGACCAGCTCATTAATCCTGAAAAGTCTAATCTAAGCGAGGTAATTCTCAAAGAAACAAGCAATAAAGGTGCGGACATTACTTTTGAGGTGGTAGGTTTTGCTGCTACTTTTCAGCGCGGTATTTCAGTGACAAAAGCAGGGGGACATCTTGTTGCTATTGGCAATTTGCAAAAGATGGCTGAGTTTAATTTGCAGGAGTTAGTGGCCAGGGAATTAACTGTCACAGGTTCCTATGCCAGTGCAGGCGAATACCGCGATGGTATAGACTTGGTGGCTTCAGGCAAAATCAATGTACAGCCGTTAATCAGCGATGTTTTACCATTGGCGGATGGGCCAAGCGCTTTTGATAGATTGCTCAAGGCTGAGGAAAATTTGCTAAAGATTGTTTTGGAACCGTAAAGAACAAAGGAAATCAGGTCATCAGGTAATCAGGGTGCAGGATACCAGGACATCAGAATATCAGGAAAAAAAGATTAACCTGATAACCTGCTACCCTGATAACCTAACAGAGTGAACAGTCTATTTTTCGAAGGTTGAGAGATTAAAAAAATGGAGAAGCTTTTTGATCTTTCCGGTAAAGTAGCAATTGTCACAGGGACGAGTCGAGGCTTGGGCCAATATTTCGCCAGAGCACTGGCCAAAGCCGGCGCTGACCTGGTGATTACCAGCCGAGACCTATCGAGACTAACCAAATTCGAGCAGGAGATAGAGTCGTTAGGTAGAAAGGCCTTGCCCGTTCAGTTAGATGTGCTTTCACAAAGTGATATTGAGAATATGGTTCGCGAGACCATAAAAGAGTATGGCAAGATAGATATTTTGGTCAATAATGCCGGCCTAAATATCCGCCACCCCAGTGCTGAATTTCCGTGGGAGGATTGGGACACGGTGTTGGACACGAATCTAAAAGGAGCTTTCTTCTGCGCTCAGGCAGTTGCGAAGGAGATGATAAAACGCAAATACGGCAGAATAATAAATGTTGGCTCATGCACCTGCGTTTTTGGGATGGAGGGGATTGCACCTTATACGGCCAGTCGCACCGGTATTTTAGGAGTGACGCGAAGCTTAGCTGCAGAGTGGGGCAAATACGGAATCACAGTAAATGTGTTAGCTCCCGGCTGGTTCAAAACGGCACAAAACGCAGTTTTATATGAGAACAAAGAGTGGGTAGATTATATCACCAGTCGCATTCCTCTAAATCGGCCTGGCCAGCCGAACGACCTTGACGGCGCGGTAGTATTTTTAGCTTCGGACGCGTCGGCTTATATTACAGGCCAGATAATTTTAGTAGATGGCGGCTTCACCACCGGCGCAACAAAAGCGATTGTCTAAGAATATAACGAACTATCTACTGTTCAGCAACATCATCATCGGCGGATTATCTTATCCATCGTATGAGCAAATTGGCACGCTGGCTAAGAAATAGTTTGGCGCCAGAGGAAAAATGGTTAAAATTGTTCACCAAATAAAATTTCTTGTGGCGGTGATCTATGAGCGACCTATTTACGCAAAAGATACCCGAAATCAGGACAAATTATGCAGAAGATGCTCAGATTGTTCTTTACGAGGGTGACTGTTTACATGCGGTTGCCCAGATCCCTTCTGAATCTGTCCAGCTCATCATAACGTCCCCCCCATATAATATAGGGAAAGTCTATGAACGTGCTACAGAGCTGCAAACTTATTTAGAGACCCTAAAACCTATACTAACTGAGCTTGTAAGGTTGCTTTCTCCCAGAGGCAGTATCTGTTGGCAGGTTGGCAACTACGTAAGAAAAGGAGAGGTGTTCCCGTTAGACATTTTCTATTATCCGATTTTCAGCAATCTCGGCTTACATTTGAGAAATCGGATCATCTGGCATTTTAATCACGGTTTACATGCATCAAACCGCTTCTCCGGGAGGTACGAGACAATTCTATGGTTCACTAAAACTGACAGGTACACCTTTAATCTTGACGCTGTACGGGTCCCATCTAAGTACCCTGGAAAGAGGCACTTTAAAGGGCCGAGAAAGGGACAGCCTTCGGGTAATCCCTTGGGCAAGAACCCTTCTGATATCTGGGAAATTGTTGCACAGGATTGGGAGCGACAACTGTGGGATATACCCAATGTTAAATCAAATCATCCTGAAAAGACAATTCATCCATGCCAATTTCCCATTGAATTGGTCCAGCGTTGTGTACTTGCCTTGACCAACGAAAACGATTGGGTTCTTGACCCTTTTGTGGGTGTGGGTTCCACAGTCATTGCGGCTCTTATGTACAATCGCCGCGCGATGGGCTGCGAAAAGGAATCGGCATATTTGGAAATAGCGAAAAAGAGAATACACGATTACTACTCTGGAGCTCTATCCGTTAGACCTTTGGGCAAGCCTATTTACCAGCCTACCGGTGGTGAGAAAATCTCCCAAGTCCCTAAAGAATGGCACGATCAAAATACCAAGGAGGCACTGTTCAAGTGATAGTTGCCGCGAAGTATTCCTTCAACAGTGGGCTTGAAGTTGTTCAAGATAAGTATCCTGCCCTGTTAAATGAGATCACAGAGATCGTTCAAGAAGTAGATGCTCATAAGTGCAAGACAAAAAAGAGTGAAGAAAAAACAATGACGGGCAGATTGCTATACAACCCTGTAGCATTGAATAAGGCTTTTAAAAAACATTTCTTACAACGGGGCTGGAAAAGCAAAAGAGTTAAGTGTGAGTATTCTACCGAATTTTATGAAAATGAGTATCAGACTCAACCGTTGAGCCCCGGTGCTTTCCGTGAGATGGACTTTATCAAAGAAGCTCTTGGAGTTGAGATACAGTTTGGTAAATATGCTTTTATGGTTTACAACGTATGCGCTAAAATGACTATTTTTCACAATCTTGGTTTTGTTGACACAGGGGTTGAAATAGTGCCGATAAAAAACTTTGCTGATGAAATGTCCACAGGTGTATCTTACTTTGAACAGTTTATCTGGGATTTGGAAAAACGAGGGGTATCGAACATAGATATCCCTGTTCTGATTTTAGGAATAGACAAGTAATCGAAGTTTTATAAT
>JBHIDV010000209.1:0-5526 GCA_046760285.1 Sedimentisphaerales bacterium | reverse complement strand
CCTGCCTCTGCAACAGCAGGGCTTAGCCAGGGCGTCCAATTTAGGGGGAAATCATGAAAGTCATTCAAATTCCTGACGAGCTTTATGAAAGACTAAAAAATTGTGTGACGGATCCTTTCGACGATACACCAGAATCAGTCATCAGCCGCTTGATAGACATAACAGACAAAGCTAAAAGCAATTGGTCTCCATTAGATGCCCATGTGCAAGACACTGTAGCCTCGGACTCTCAGGATGGCCAACCCAAAAAGGCAGAACACTGGAGAAAACAAGCTGAGCCGGTACTATAAGGCAAGATGTTAGAGCATTTAACTCGTTGCTCGATTCTCAATGTTCGACGAGTATCAAGTATCCAGTATCGAGAATCAAGTTATTTTTCGCTTGCCACTTTCTTACCTTTTTTTTATTCCGAGGATTTGGTCAGCTTGCTCAAGCGTTTCAGGCGGCCATTTCCCTGCTGATTGCAGTTGTTTCAAATGATCCAGTTGTTTTATGCTTACAATGGTTCGACATTTTGGGAACTTACTACAGCCTAAGAATGGCCCTTTTTTGCTCTGCCTGATGAGAAACCTTCCCTCTTTGCACTTATGACAGATAATTTCGGTCTCCTGGCGCGGTGATTTTGCTGGCAGGACGTTGCCATTTTTATCCAGTTTGAGAGTTGTTTTGCAGCTTGGATAATCGGAGCAGCCCAAAAATGGGCCGAATCGGCCATGTTTTTCGACCATTGGTTTTCCACATCTGGGACATTTATGTTCGCTTAGCTTTTGCTCGACCATCCTGCCTTCCTCGTCGCAGGGACAGGTAAACTCACAATTTGGATAGCTCGAACATCCTAAGAACCTTCCATTTTTGCTGAATCTGTAAACGAGCTGCTGGCCGCACTGCGGGCATTTATATTCGCTGGGGGCAACCTCTGCTTTGGCGTGTTTCATCTCGGCCAGTGCTGTGTCGAGGTTTTGTTTGAATGGGTTGTAGAATCCTTTCAAAACGCCCAGCCAATCGAGATGCTGCTCCTCGATTTTGTCCAGCTGCTGCTCCATATAACGTGTGAAGGCCACGTCCATTATCTTGGGGAAATATTCATTGAGTTTGTCGGTAACAATCTCGCCCAGGTCGGTGGCGAAGAACTTCTTATCCTTCTGCTCGACGTAACCCCGCTCCTGGATGGTGCTTATAATGGGAGCGTAAGTGCTTGGCCGGCCAATTCCCTCATTTTCGAGCGCTTTTACCAAGGAGCCTTCAGTATATCGGGCTGGGGGCTTGGTAAAATGCTGTTCAGCTCTGATGTCAACTACAGCTAATTTCTGACCAACGAACATCTGTGGTAATTGTTGTTCGCTGGAGGTAATCGGCCAGACCTTCGTAAAGCCATCAAAGACCAGCACCCGTCCGGTACTTCTGTACCAACAACGGCCGAGCGAAGTCTCAGCCACGATATTTAGACTCGTTACCTCCCATTTAGCCGGTGACATCTGACAGGCTACAAAACGTCGCCAGATAAGATTGTAGAGCGCCAGCTGCTCGTCGGTAAGAAACTGCTTTATTTCAGAAGGTGTAAGGTCAACATCGGTGGGGTGGATAGCTTCGTGTGCCTGCTGAGCAGTTTTCTTTGAGGCGTAAATCTTGGCCTTTTGCGGCAGGTAATCTGCGCCCAGGTGCGTAGCGATATAGTTACGTACCTCTGTGACAGCTTCGCTTGCCAGATGAGTGCTATCCGTTCTCATATATGTAATAAGTCCCAGAGAGCCCATCGAGCCCAGGTCGATGCCCTCATATAACTGCTGAGCCACCGCCATAGTTCTTTTCGCGGCAAAGCCTAACCGATTTGCGGCGGCCTGCTGCAAAGCGGAAGTTATAAAAGGAGCTGGAGGCTGAGAAACGGATTGTTTGGTCTGTATATCGGCGAGCTTAAACTCTGCGCCTTGTAACGCATTGAAAATCTGTTCAGCCTCTTGCTTATTAGATGCCTGGAATTTTGCATCGCCTATTTTGTAAATTTGAGCCTTAAAGGCGTTATGCTCCAGCAGCCACTTATTTTGTTCTGCAGCGCTTGGGCCTTTGTCATTTTCAATTTCTACACGCATAAAGTCGAGCCATTCTTGGCGGTAGTTGCTCTGCAAATCAGTGGTGAATACAGCCGGGATGAGCCAGTACTCTTTAGGCTTGAAATTGCGGATGGCCCTTTCTCTTTCCACGACCATTTTGACGGCGACCGACTGAACTCTGCCGGCTGAAAGTCCGCTGGCGACTTTTTTCCACAGCAGCGGACTTATCTGATAGCCGACTATCCGGTCTAGGATTCGCCGGGCCTGTTGCGCCATTACCTTGTCCATATCGATTTTGCCCGGCTCAGCAAACGCCCGTTTTATAGCTGATTTGGTTATAGCATTGAAAATGACGCGGTAGGTTTTTTCCTCCGGCACGCCGAGGATTTGTGCCAGATGCCAGGCAATTGCCTCACCTTCCCGGTCCAGGTCCGTAGCCAGATAGAGTTGGTGGCATTTTTTCGCGGCAGCTTTAAGAGAGCGAGCTGTGCGCTGTCGGCCAGGAGTAATTACATAGGTAGGCCGAAAATTATTTTCTATGTCAACACCGAACTGCTTGGCAGGCAAATCCCGCACATGTCCCATAGACGATTTTACATCAAAGTCGGGACCGAGATATTTGTTTATCGTCCTGGCCTTGGCAGGTGACTCCACAATAACCAAAGATTTATGTGAATTCGACTTGGCCATATACTCGTATCTCGTATTGCGTATATCGTATTGCGTATTTGGCATCACGCGATACGCAATACGATATTAGAATTGGACAAATACAAATGGCTATCGAGAATGTCAAGAAAAAACAATTATTATGGAAGTAGGGCCAGAGTCCACGGTTGTGTAAAGACGGTGCCATAAGCATTACTGATTTCTGCCCGTACATACTTATAACCGGCCTCGGGTGGAAATTCCATCAGGTTTATAGAATCGCCTTCTGCGATTCTTTGCCCATTGGCAATCCAGCTAACCATACCATCGGTATATATAGTGATTGAATGGTCGCCTGAGATTATCGCTGCCACCATTGGATATCTGCCTTTGTTCTGCTTTGGCTGGCCCCGATCGTGGATGGCGAAGAAGCAGCCTTTCTCCAATGAGTTTCTATAGTCATCTATATTATAGGCGGGAAGCATCACCATAATCTTGCCACTATCTATAAAAGCCTCTTCGCTATCATTCCAGGGACCCCACCAGTCATTGACGGCAAAACCCCATATCTTGGTGTCTTTATGGGTGAGCACGGTATCCCAAAGGGCTTGAAAGTGCTCGTTATAATTAAGCGCAGATAACCCAAGAAGCCACAATCGGTAATAGTGGGCGTTTACAATCTCAATGCCCTTGTAGTTCTGCAACTGCATATAATAATCTATGTTTTCAGTGGGATGCGCGATAATCGCCATTGCTCCATATTGATTAATCAAGTCTATGCACTGTTGGCTCGTCTCGTACTGCCATTGCTGTTTCGTTTCATAGTAGTCAGGTTCCCACAACTCTATATATGTAGTTAGAAACGGAGAGGTTATATGATGACAGCCTATCTCCTCCATAGAAGGGATGAAAAGTCTTATGTTATGTAAAGTAGCAAGCACCTCCTGGTCGCTATTAAAACCCCCAAGGTATTCATGGACTGGCCATAGTCTATAATCGCAGTAAGCGGTGCCCCCGGATTTTTTTCCTGCGTAATCTAAAGGAACAATTACATTATAGCCTGCTTCATCATAGGCCTTTATTCTGTCTAAAGATAATCTACCCACATGGTCATGGTGCTGAGCTAACGCCCTGTACCACCAGGCCCAATTCACATCTTGGTAAGGGTCATAGGCTATAGTGTAAACCTTCTGCGTGGACCAATTTTGTGCCCAAAGGGCAAAATCCACAAAGTCAACTCTACGGCTGTGGCTAAGCTTGGCATAGCTGCGCAAACCGTTACTTGGACCACGAGTGTTTAGCCACCTTTCAGTGAAAATCTTAAACTTAGCCCAATTGACGGGATTACTATTAAGTTTGCCACCGGTTATTGTAGTTAGGCCAAGTATCAATACCAGAACTGGTAATAATAGACCCGAAAGGCCGAAATTTTTCTTGTTCATCACCCATCCCCCCCAATAGGAGACTGCAGGACTAATCCCTTACCCCCATTTAATGTTGGTCTGTAACCTCCTCTTTAGATTTATATTATACCAAAAATTGCGTGACAGTGTCAAGGTTTTGCATGCACAAGTGACGGCTTTGTAAGGAGTTATGGGACTTTGCCGATAAAGTTATTTAAAACAATCACGATTAGCCCTGCCACCTGTGGGCGGGGCTGAGGCTCAAGGGTCAGTTTTTAGAAGTTGTTCAAGCAGAGGCTTGAATTTTCGAATAGCGTTGCCGCGATGTGATATGGCGTTTTTTTCTTCCATGGTTAATTGCCCGACAGTTTTGTTCAGGCCTGGCACAAAAAAAATTGGGTCATAGCCGAAGCCGTTTTCTCCGATTTCTCTGTCAGCTATAAGCCCCTCGAGGGTTCCCTCAGTTTCGATTAGAATTTTATCAGGACTGGCCAAGCACAAGTGACAGACAAATCTGGCCGTTCTTTTTTCTCTGGGGACGCCTTGCATAAGTTTCAGAACTTTAGCCATATTTTTGTGATCTAACAGGGTTCTGTTCCCTTGTCTGCGCTCGGGACAGGCTTTATCCTTTGCGCCTGAGAAACGTGCTGATTTTATGCCCGGCGCACCGCCAAGTGTGTCCACCATAAGCCCAGAGTCGTCGGCTATTGTCCACAGGCCGGTAGCCTTAGCGTAGCCGATAGCCTTTTTGCGGGCATTTTCTGCAAAGGTTTTGCCGTCTTCTTTTATCTCTGCCAAAGCAGGGAAACCAGAGAGGCCAACCCACTGAACGTTAATATCGAGCATCGCTTTTATCTCAGCGATTTTGCCAGGATTGGTCGTAGCAATAAGAATTTTGCGCTTCATACACAGCTTATACATTTTGCCAAAATACTGTGTCAAGAACTATCAGGATTTAGCTTATAAAAGCGCATAAAAAAGACCGAGCAAACGGCTCGGCCAAGTCCACTCACGCCTGGCTCATTCTACAGGTTTGCCGTAAACTTCCACTTCGATATAGTGGTTTAAATCATTGGTCGTATTACCGTTGCTGTAAAGCCGGACGTAACGTCCCCGCACGCCCTTTGCATCTATAAGCTTGCCCTCATTAGTCTCGACATAGTGCTTATCCTTGCCGACACCTAAGCCCGCAGAATTGTCAATGTCGTTGTTGAAGACAGTCTTGACATTCGCAGTGAAGTCGGGGTCGCCGGCAACCTGCACAACCACATCGAAGTAAACCCGGGCCTGCTTATGATAGTGCCATATCACAATAGCGTATATCTCATGCTCAGCGCCAAGCTCGATAGTGACGTGCTGTAGAAAAGGACCTAACTCAACGTAACTACCGTCGGCTGCTTCTTTATCGCCATCGGTAATCTGCTCGA
>JBHIDV010000208.1:0-5542 GCA_046760285.1 Sedimentisphaerales bacterium | reverse complement strand
AGAATTATGCTGGAGGTTATGGACCGGCAAGAGGCTTCTAAGTGGATGAGAAGATAGGAATGGATTATCGATGATTCCAAGATTCTCAGAAGTAGTCAATCGATCAGGAGCTGTTGGTTTGAAGCTTAGAACAAACTCATATGCGATAGTCACAGCTATTGTGGCGTGCAGTTTGCTTATAGCAGGTCTTATGAGCTGGCGATATTCTGGCGTTGGAGCAGGGTGGCAGAATTGGTACGGTGCATGGTGCATGGCCGCATATTGCGTCGGGGCTGTGGGCGTGATTTGGCTCGGCTGGTTCTGGCTAAAACTGGCGCGGGCTATCACGTCCATAGCCAGGCAGCTCAAAGAAGAATTAATCGCAGAGAAAAGGCCCCACGTGGAATGTGGGACTAAATATTTAGCCCCGCGTTTTACGCGGGGTTTTGCCTCTACGGTTAAAAAACCAGCAATGATAAAGGAATTGAATGAAACAATTGAAGAGTATCTTACTAAATATTCTTGTCATATTGGCAAACTCGAAAAACAAAATAAGGACTTGCAAATCCAGATTCAACTTTCACAAAGACAAAAGGCAAACACCGAGGCCATCATATACAGCCTTCGTGATGCGGTCATGGTCGTTGACGAGTTTGACCGATTGTTGATGGCAAATGAGGCAGCGGCTAAACTTTTCCATTTTGATTTCAAAAGTTCGCAGCATAAACCTATTGATGAGCTTATAGCTGGCGACAAAAGTAAATTTGTGGATTTTCTGCGTCAAGCTCGATACAGCCAGGCGGAGGCAACCAGACACGAGATTGAATTTCCCCAGGCTGACCCGGCCAAAATTTTCGATTGCATTATTTCCTGCGTTTACGATAACCGACAGCAGGTTTGCGGGGTCGTAGCGGTGCTGCACGACATTACGCGGGAGAAACAAATTCAGCAGGCCAAAACCGATTTTGTAAGTCATGTCTCGCACGAATTAAAAACGCCTCTGGCCTCTATCACCGCCTATTCGGAAATGCTCGCTGATGGTGATGCTGATGACGAAGAAACAAAAAAACAATTTTATTCAGTGATTCAAAGTCAGGCCAAAAGGTTAAATCGGCTGATTGAAGACATCCTAAATATATCACGGATAGAATCCGGACTGATAAAGATAGAAAAGAAACCTGTTAGCTTAACAATACTGATTGAAGAACAGTTGCAAATGATAAAAAGCTACGCCGAAGAAAAGAGTATTGAAATTATTGCACAAAAGCCGATTATTTACGACCAGGTGTATGCAGACAAGGACATGATTTCGCAAGTTATTATCAATCTGCTCAGCAACGCAGTTAAGTATACTCCACGTGGAGGGTCAGTCAAAATTGATACCACGGTTGATGAAACCGCTAGATTAGCGCAAGTTACTGTGACTGATACGGGCCTTGGAATTCCAAAAGATGAAATCGAGCATATTTTTGATAAATTTTACAGGGTAGGTGCGAACAAAAAACAAGCAACAGGAACCGGCTTAGGGCTTAATTTGGTTAAACAAATAATCGAAAAGGTTCACCATGGCCGGGTATTTGTTATAAGCGAGCCCGGCGCTGGCAGCACCTTTGGCTTTGAGTTGCCTTTAGCAACCACAAAAGCAGTCGAAGCAGTATAAAAAAGCAGGTAGGGTGGGCTTTAACCCACTGATAATATGCTAATCTTTCGGGGAGGCATAACCATGGCTGAAAAGAAAGTTTTGGTGGTGGACGACGAGATACATATTATTCACGTGGTGGCAATAAAGCTTCGTAACAATGGTTACGAGGTTATATCGGCCGATAACGGTGCCCAGGCCTTTGAATTGGCCTGCGAAGAAAAGCCGGATGTCATCGTTACAGACTTTCAAATGCCGGGTATGACAGGATTGCAGCTCGTGGAAAAACTTCGGCAATGTGAGCAAACTAAAGATATACCGGTGATTTTGTTAACCGCCAGAAACTTCGTTATTTCGCAACAGCAGCAAGAAGACTTGCAGATATCACAGTGTCTTAGCAAACCGTTTAGTCCTAAGGAGCTGTTAGGAAATATTGAAGATATTCTGTACCACAAAACAGTAAACCCCGCCTGAAAGGTGGAGCTAAATAATTTAGCCCCACGTTTTCCCACCACAGGCGGACGCCTTGCGGGAACCATCACGTGGGGTTTTCCTGATAGACCGAATGATTTGCCTTTGGATTTTAGCAGAGCTATGGAAAATCCAATTTGCAAAAGTTTGGGCCCTTTGCAACTGCGTGAATTGAAGAGGTTTGCCGGCAGGATAAACAAATTCGGCGTCAATTTTGCCGTTTGCGATGGCTACGGCGAACTTATCCTGCTGTGCGAGGCCGATAAATTCCAATCGGAAAGAGCACAGCTAATAGAGGCAAGCCGGCAAGCCTTAAATCGTGCCCCGAGCGACAAGCCCAGAAACCGGGTTTTAGCTACCGTTCTGAAACGGGGCAGTGAAGTGGTTGGAACAGCCTTAATTGATTTGGGTGATGATATATCAGGGTTCCCACTTCGCAATAAATCGCGAAGTGGGGTCTCTTCGGCTGTCTCTCGCGATACACAATACGATATAAGCGAGCCCATTTTGGGCGAAATGCTGGAGCTGTTGGCGGAGAATTTCCAAACAGCTTTCAAGGCCGAGCAACAAATTGAAAAGATCGGTGCGGAGTTGGCCCAAACATATGAGGAACTGGTACTGCTTCACAAGCTTAGCACAAATATGAAGCTCACCGAGCAAGACGCCAACTTTTTGCAAATGGCTTGTGACAGCTTAACCGAAATTGTCTCTGTCGAAGGTATCGTGATACTACTGGAAAAGACGGTAGAGGGCGAAAAAAGATTGATGGTGGCTGCAGGGTCGGGCTTGATAGATATAGATGAGCAGATGGCAAGCATATTGCACTGCCGATTGACCGATGAAATAAACGAAGGCCGTGAGGCTCTGCTGGATAGCGAAGTGGATTCTCCCTTCAAATATGATTGGCCAGAAAACATAAAAAATATTATCGCGGTACCTTTATGCGGCAAAGAAAAAACCGATTCACCTTTCTCACACAAAATCAGAGATGGCAGCTACATAGTAGGACTGATGGTTGCCATAAACAGAATTGGAAAGGGCGATTTCGACAGCACCGATGTAAAACTATTTAACTCTGTAGCCAACCGATGTGCTGTTTTTGTCGAGAATGGCAGGCTGTTTAGTGACCTTAAAGAATTATTTATAGGTTCGTTGAAGGCCCTAACCAGTAGTATTGATGCGAAGGACAAATATACCCGAGGCCATTCTGACAGGGTGGCCTTTATCTCACGATGGATTGCTAAGAGACTCGCCGAGATTCAACCTATGGAGCAGGAACGGATAAACAAGATTTATTTGGCTGGATTGCTGCACGATATAGGAAAAATAGGAATAGAGGAAGTGGTATTACGCAAAGAGGGAAAGCTTACCGAACAGGAGCTCAACCGTATAAGAGCGCATCCGTCCATAGGAGCGAGTATTTTAGGCGCCATAAAACAGATGCGTGATATCTTGCCCGGCGTATTATCCCACCATGAACGAATCGACGGACAAGGATATCCTCAAGGACTGGCCGGTGAGCAGATACCGCTGATAGGTAAAATTGTGGGACTGGCCGACAGCTTTGACGCCATGACATCAAAACGAGCTTATAGAGATGCCAGAACTGTCGAACAGGCTCTGGAGGAAATAGCAAAAGGATTGGGCACACAATTTGACCAGACCATCGGCAGAGTATTTCTGGACAGCGATGTTTATCAGCTTTGGGACATTATCCAGAGCCGTTTCAACGGGATTTATGAAAGCAGTGAATCTTGCGAATATGGTATCGCTGCCGTGGGGACGTTAATTAAATGAAAATTAGAACACAAGATTATAACGATGTTACCGTTGTCGAGTTGCAGGGCGAGTTGGACGCTGATTTTACTGAACTGCTTCAAGATACTATCACTGACATAGTGGAAAAGCGCAAAGTTGGTATAGTGCTTGATATGAGCGCTGTGGGATTTATTGATAGTCAGGGATTGGAGCTTCTGCTGTGGGTACGCCGCTACTGTCATCAGAACAAAACTCAGCTTAGATTAGCAGGGCTTGACGAAAACTGCGCGAAAATTCTTGAAATCACCCGCTTAGAAAATGAATTTGACCGCTACGCAGAACTTGCCGAAGCGGTGAAGAGTTTTGTATAGTTCATGGTTCGTAGTTCATAGTTCATCGACAATCGAACAACAACGAACAAGGAACGATGAACAATTAACGAATAGCGATTATGAATCAGATAGCGGTAGAAAACAAAACTCAACTGGGCCAACTATTGATGGCCCGTGATGTAGTGACTGCTGAGCAGATCGAAAAGGCCCTTACCGAACAAAGAGAAAAGGGCCATTGCAAGCTGCTGGGCGAGCTGCTGGTCGAGATGGGTTATTGTACCGAAAACCAGATAGCCTCCGCTCTGGCTGCCAGCTACGGTGTGCCCTATGCTCAGGTTAGTCCCAAAATATGTGACGCCAAGACGTTTGAAATCTTGCCTAAGGAATTTCTCGAAGAGCACATCGTCTTGCCACTATTCAAGGTTCACGATTGTCTCACCGTGGCGGTAAGCGAGCCGACAAATGTATTCTTGATAGATGAAATAGAGCGGATAAGTGGCTGTAAGGTGCAGATAGTTTGTGCTACCGCCAAGGATATCAAGGCCACGCTGCAGACCTATTTGCCGGCTGCCAATGTCTTTGTCATTGACGATATTATCGATGAGGAGGGACTGGAAGACTTTACACTGATGGAGCATATCACGCAGGATATAAGCAATCTGGAGGAGGTAGCAGGCCAATCGCCGGTGGTCAAACTGGTCAATTACCTACTTTATAACGCGGTACGAGAAAATGCCAGTGATATTCACATTGAACCGGATGATAAAAAACTGCGAGTGCGATACCGGGTCGACGGCAAGCTTTACGAAAAGATGCGTCCGCCACACCAGATGCATCCTGCGGTCGTTTCGCGTATAAAGATTATGGCAGAGCTTGACATTGCCCAACGGCGTCTGCCACAGGATGGTGGTATTCATGTCCTGGTGGAAGGAAGACCCATCGATTTGCGAGTATCAGTTATGCCCGGCAGTTTCGGCGAAAAGGTGGTTATCCGGGTTATTGACCCTCAAAAGGTGCTTTTCAATCTTGAGTCACTCGGGTTTACCTACGAAAATCTCCGCCGCTTTAGAGAGATAATACAATCGCCTAATGGCATCGTCCTGGTAACCGGACCCACCGGCTCAGGCAAAAATACCACACTTTATGCTGCTCTGTGTGAGCTAAATAGTGACGAGGTCAACATCTGTACGGTGGAGGACCCTGTGGAGTGCAATATATCAGGTGTCAACCAGTTTCAGGTAAATACAGGTGCAGGTTTCAATTTTTCGACAGCACTGCGAAGTTTATTAAGGCAGGACCCTGACATAATAATGGTCGGTGAGATTCGCGATGAAGCTACCGCTAATATTGCTGTCCAGGCGGC
>JBHIDV010000207.1:0-5549 GCA_046760285.1 Sedimentisphaerales bacterium | reverse complement strand
GCTTTGGCGAAGGCCGCAAAACTCCGGTCGTAAGTCTTCTCCACCTCGTCAGGGAAGCAGCAAGCAGGTAGCTGTCTGCTCGACAAATGATAGCTTAGACATTCACAACACGTCCCTTTTCGGCTGCAGTCGGGATATGAGCAATTGCAGTTCTCCAGGTTTTGTTCTTTATTACATTCCATTCAAAAAACCTCCAGTTTTTAAATCCGAATATCGAATATCGAAATCCAAAACAATATCAAAATTCAAATTTTCAAAACGTTTACATCCTAATTCATTGTGTTTAATCTGTAAAGGCTGATGCTCAGTGGGGGCACACTTAACTTATTGGATATGCCCATAACCGGCTTTTCTTCAATCACCACCTGTGGCTCCTTGCCAGGCTCGTTGTAGGCCAGAGGGTCAGAATGAGCAATCAGCCAGAGCTGTCCGCTGCCGGCTAATTGCTCACCTTTTAAGTTTAGCGTGAGCTCCTGCTCGTTTTCTGTCGGATTGACGATAGCAACGGTTAAGGCCTTGCGCCCCTCGGTCCAGGCGACAACCACATCGAGCGGTTCGGCATCCCCGGTGACAGCAACCGGCAGGGACCCAAAATGGTTTCGGTAAAGTTTCAGCACCAGGCCGGTCGTCTCAAACGCAGCAGCGGTCTTGGTGGTCTTAAGAGCACCGATGACGTTTACTGTCTGAGCGTAATTAGCCATAAAGACTATATCGGAGTGGCGAATCATTTCGTGCAGGCCCGCAGCGATGCCCAGAGCGTCCCTGAGGAAATAACGAGTGCCAAGCTCGCCGAAAAGATGCGTTCCGTACCAGTAGTTCCATTCATCAATAGCGATGCGGATGTCTTTGCCTTTGAGCGAGTCCAGCCGTTTGCGGTAATCGCGATGGGCAGTAACCTTGCCCCGGACCGCATCGGGAATCTGGCGGACGTGCTCCGGCACGGATTTCTTGGCCCGCTGGTAGAAGTGTTCGCTGATAAGGTCCATATATTCAGCACAATGTTTTAGCATGCCCTCTGACCAATCGCCGACCTTGCCGACGGCGATAAGTTTGATGGAGGGGTCTACTTTGCGCATCGCCTTTGCGAACAGATTATGCTTACGGACATAGTATTTCAGTTCCATGTGGCCGAGCTGCCATTTGCCGTACATTTCGTTGCCCACGCACCACCATTTGACGTTGTACGGCTCCGGGTGCCCATTCGCCGCACGCCATTTACCCATCGGCGTATCAATCGAACCGTTGGCGTACTGGACTTCCTCGGCTGCGGAATGGTCGTCGCCGAAGCCGGAATTGACCGTTATCATCGGCTCAGTGTCCACTTCACGGCAAAAAATGATAAACTCATCCAGGCCGAAGTCATTATGCTCAATGCCGCTCCAGGCTGGATTTTTCACAGGTGGTCGCTTGTCACGGGGCCCAATCCCCCATCGCCAGTCGTAGCCGCTAACGAAGTTGCCACCTGGCCAGCGATAAATTGGTGAGTTGAGTTCTTTCAATAACTTCAGAGTATCTGCTCGCATACCTTTGATGTTATCAGCAGGCATTAGTGAGACGGTTCCTATACTGAATGTCCCTTTACCTCGTCCAATGATTTCTAACTTTCCGTTGTCGGTGGTAGCGCCAGCCTGGAAATTCAGCGGTGTCTTAGTATATGTATTGCTTATTTCTTCAATCGTGATGGTCTGCCGTTGTTGCGGGCCGTCACCCCAAATCAGACTAACATCGACTGCTTCGATTTTGCCGGTCCCTTTGAGCCATATTCGACCGGCATATTCCTTTGCTTCAATCAAGCCCAGCTCATCCTGAACAATCCCGTCCGGAGCTGAGATTTCTGGCGAATGCTGTCCGACATAGGGATTCTTGGTGCTCATTTTAACGGCTTTTTCCGGCCCTATCACCTTCCACGGCGATTGCTCGTCACCAACCGGATAGAAGAACTTTCGGTCTTGGAGCATCTCTGCCCAGATGCCGCCATAAATACATCTGCCGAGGTGCTCGATAAACTGGCCATAGATATACTTGGAAATCGGCTCGCCGGTTTTGTCTGTCTCAATCGTTACTGCATATTTCTGACCGGCCGCAATCGCCGGGTGAAATGGTCCAGCCAACATCGCAGCGATTAAAAAACTAATACAAACAAAACTAAACCTAACCATACCGAACCTCCCTCAAATTACATTGTCCTTATTGCGAAATGGAAATACCAAAAGCTAAAATTATAGGTGAAATCAGGCAAAATGCAACTCAACAATATTTTTTGTACAGTTGTTAAAATGACTGATTTTGTCAAATTCAGCAGATTTTCTCACAAAAATTCTTGCCCCTGCCGTCAAAATGCATAATCTGCCTAACTATGACTTGTGAATACATTATTTATTGCGATGAATCTGAAAAAAGTGGTTCTCGTTACTCGAACTTTTATGGAGGTGCACTAGTCCGGTCACAAGGTATTCAGGAAGTCATCAACCGTCTTGAAAGGAAAAAGCACGAGCTTAATTTATACAGGGAGGTCAAATGGCAAAAAGTCACGAAGCACTACTTGGATAAGTACCGTTCCCTTATGGATGAGTTCTTCAATCTTATACGAAAAGATAAAGTCAAACTACGCATAATGTTCACCTCAAACGTGTTCCAACCCGAAAGCCTCCAACCCTACCACCGTGAACACGAGTATTTCATTTTGTACTATCAATTTATTAAGCACGCGTTTGGCTTGCGATATTCAAACGAAGGCAACAATCCTATAAACGTAAGAATATACTTTGACAAGCTTCCTGATACTATAGAAAAACGTGAGCTATTCAAGGATTTCGTCTATGGGATAAACCGATGGCCCGAGTTTAAGAGGGCTCAGATTCGGATTCTAAGAGATCAATTAGCCGAAGTCGTTTCGCACAAACACGTAGTCCTTCAATGCCTTGATATCGTACTCGGCGCAATGCAATTTCGCTTAAACAACAAACATAAAATCAAACCACCGGGGGCCAAACGGCGAGGTAAGCGTACAATCGCCAAGGAAAAACTATATAAGCACATTAATGCTAAGATTAGGGGAATATATCCTCGGTTCAATGTAGGTATAACTACCGGTCTACAGGGAGACATCGCGAATCGCTGGAAACATTCATACAGACACTGGTTGTTTGTACCCACGGATGTTATTATCGAATCAAACGACTTTTAATAGCAAAATAAAAAACCCGCATCCGCTATGCTATTAAGCGTATCCCAAGTGGAACTTAGGACTTCACGGAATGCAGGCTATTTTTAAATTACTCAATTTAATCAAGCCTTGCAAGAAAAAAATTACAAAAACAGCAATTTTTTTTCACTCCGATATAGCTAAACCCAAAGTATACCAGAATCTGGTAAAAACTAACCATTTTGCTGCATGAAGCTTACCCAAAGTGCAGCTCGACAATATCCTTATCATGTAAAACGTGCGTTAGCTGGACGTTTTGGCCGTCGTAGACGCCGGTGCCCCAGACCCTGGCTGAACGCAATTTCTCAGCCAACTGCCGATGCACCGCAGCCGCCAGGTCCATAACGGTTGAGCCGGCTGGAAGCGTGAACGGCTCATCCATATCGGCCGGCTTTCCCGGCGGCTTGGCATAAATGCGAATGATTCTCAATAATTCAAAAAACATGCCAGGCAGCTTGTCAAGGCCGGCACCAGTTTCTACAGAGACCTCAGCAAATTCAAAAGAACGCTGGCAGGATTGTTTCAAACTTTCAAAGACGCCATCAGCAGCGAGGTCAGCTTTGCTGCAGATGCAAAATGCTTTCTTCGCTAAGATGTTGCCGTGTGTGTCTACAGCAGGAGTATCAGAATCCAGCAGTAGGTTTCGCCGTTCAAGGAAATCCAGGCAGATGCTCATTTGCTCTTGTGTGTCAGCAGATAGGTCAATAACAATTGCTATCAGGTCACAATGGCGGTACGTTCCGACCTGGCCTGGGG
The DNA here is from genome assembly GCA_046760285.1 of Sedimentisphaerales bacterium. Lineage (GTDB taxonomy): Bacteria > Planctomycetota > Phycisphaerae > Sedimentisphaerales > Anaerobacaceae > JBHIDV01. Next base: position 1,588 of record JBHIDV010000207.1, on the reverse strand, counting down.
CAATATAGTCGGCTGTGATGGGCGGCATATCGACAAGCTGAATCTGGATGTCTTCAAACCGTACCATTCCAGGCACAGGAGCAGAAGTAGCAAAAGGAAAGTCGGCAACGTTGACTTTGGCGTTGGTCAAAGCGGCAACGATGGAACTTTTGCCACAGTTCGGCGTGCCTAAAAGAACAACCTGGCCTGCACCAGTTCGCGGGACGTGGAAGATATCAACATGTTTAGCACCTTTCTTTGCCGAGGGTGCTTCTTTTAGCTTGCTGAGCTTACGGCGCAGGTCCGCCTTTAAGTGGTCTGTGCCTTTGTGTTTGGGCATAACCGCTAACATCCGCTCAAGTGCAAGGACCCTCTCCTCATTTGTAGCGGCGTTTCTAAACCACTGCTCAGCCTTGAAATATTCTGGTGGTAAATTAGCAGGCATCGTTGTAAAAATTAACCACGGATTACACGGATTTCTCGGAAATATTCAGGCTATCAGATTATCAGGTTACCAGGTAGTGGGCATCAGGTTATCAGGACACCAGGTTAGTTTTTCCTGATGCCCTGGATTCCCGATCTCTTGCATCCTGATTTTCTGATATCCTGATATCCATACGGAAATCATAATTTAGCTGAAACCGCGGATAAACTATGGAATCCGCGGTTTTTAGTCGGCTACTTTTTCAGCAACCATGTCACCGACCTGGCTGGTGGAGTATCCCATTTGGCCTGCCTGCAGCGATTTTATTTTCTTGGCAGTGACAAACTTGACTGCGTCTTCGACCTTCTTGGCTGCCTGTTCTTGGCCAAGAGTCTCCATCATCATCTGCATAGCACAAATAGCAGCCAGCGGATTGATGACGCCTTTGCCGGTATATTTCGGAGCACTTCCGCCGATCGGCTCAAACATACTAACGCCCTGGGGGTTGATATTTCCGCCGGCTGCGATGCCCATACCGCCCTGTACTATTGCTCCCAGGTCGGTTATGATGTCACCGAACATATTGCCGGTTACAATAACGTCGAACCATTCCGGATTCTTGACCATCCACATACAGGTGGCGTCAACGTGGTAATATTCTCTTTCTATATCGGGATATTCAGCTTCGCCCATTTCATTAAAGGCCCGTTCCCACAGATCGTAAATGTAGGTCAGCACATTAGTTTTGCCGCACAGAGCGAGTGTGTTTTTGTCGCCTTTGCCGCGAGCCTTTTTGCCGTATTTTCGTGCATACTCGAAGGCGTATCTTAAGCAGCGGTCGACCTGGAAGCGAGTGTAAACAGCCGACTGCACCGCCACTTCGTTGGGCGTGCCTTTCATGGTAAAGCCGCCGGTGCCGGTGTAAAGGCCACTGGTATTCTCGCGGACGACAACGAAGTCTATATCCTTCGGGCCTTTATCTTTCAGCGGGGTTTCTACTCCGGGATATAATTTTACCGGCCGCAAGTTTATATACTGGTCCAGCTCAAAGCGGGCCTTTAAGAGTATTCCCCTCTCTAAAATTCCCGGCGGCACTTCAGGATGGCCGATTGCACCTAATAGAATTGCATCGAATTTGCGTAGTTCTTCGAGGGCGCTATCCGGCAGGGTTTCGCCGGTCCTTTT
>JBHIDV010000206.1:0-5549 GCA_046760285.1 Sedimentisphaerales bacterium | reverse complement strand
CACTTCGTACGTGGTTAGCCAGAGGAAAAACCATCCCCATCCCTAAGGGATGAGGCTGCCACCCCATAAAATTGATTAAGAACTTCTAACAAAATGAGATTGCTTCGTCGCTACGCTCCTCGTAATGACAATGATAAAATGTCATTGCCAGCGAAGCGAAGCAATCTCAATGACTGTACAGAGCAAGACCATTTCATTTTGTTAGAGGCTCTAAGTGAACGGTGGCAGGGCCAAGCGCAGGACTGCGATAACGAGCAGTCCAAGCTTGGGGATGGTCTTCGATAATATGCGGCTAAACACATACTTTGATTAGTCAAAAAGACTATTAGCCTAATATTACAGCGCCACTTAGCGGCAGAAAGCAGTTATGACCTTAAAAATCCGAAGCACCCCTGCTTTCGCAGGGGTAAACTTGTCCCCGCGAAGGCGGGAATCCGAAATCCGAAACAATATCGAATGTTCAACATCCAAATTTTCAAAACAAAAAACGCGCATCAGGGCCTTTGGCCGTTTGAGATTTTGGTCATTTGGATTTTGAATTTGTTTCGAGTTTCGATATTCGAATTTCGGATTTGACATTATTGGCATAAGTATTTATAAAACAAAACATTATCGATACCGAATAAATCTAAACCGCGCTGTAGTACTAATACGACTATACTATTTTTTTATCTTCTATCGCTCTTCGTCCAATAGGTCGGATTTGGCCTTAACTGGTTCATTATACTCTTCAGACGATGCGAAATACGAGATTAAGTTAGGCCTAATCGTTCAGCTTCGACGTCGAGGCCGTAGCGTTTCATTTTCTTGTATAAAGTGGTGCGGTTTATCTGAAGTGCTTTAGCGGTTTCCTGTCGATTCCAGTTGTTGGCTTGAAGTGCCTGATGGATGAGTCTTTTCTCCGGCTCAGCCCGCGCTTGCTTCAAGCTCATCGGCTTATAAATCTTTTGCTGCTGGCTCTGGTCCTGTTTAATCGACTCCGGCAAATCTTCGGCGCCGATGAATTTGCCTTTACTTAGCAGAACTGCCCGCTCCATTACATTCTCCAGTTCGCGGACGTTGCCCGGCCACAAGTAACGCTCCAGATATTCCATAGCCTCATCGGTAATACCGAGCTTTTGCTTATCGTGCTGGGCACAGTACAGCCATAAAAAATGCTTTGCCAGCAGCGGAATGTCGCCCACTCGCTCACGTAAAGGCGGCAGTTTTATCGTGACTACGTTTATCCGATAATACAAATCCTCCCGAAATCTGTTTTGCTTTACTTCTGTGGCCAGGTCACGATTTGAGGCCAGTATAATCCGTGTATCAACGGTTCTGGTTTTGTTACTACCGACCGGCTCGAATTGTCTATCCTCTAAAACCCGCAGCAGTTTAACCTGCAGAGCTGGTGAGGCATTGGCGACCTCGTCGAGAAAAATTGTCCCTCCATCTGCAGCTAAAAACTTGCCTTCTTTGTTACTTACAGCACCGGTAAACGACCCTTTGATGTGGCCGAACAGCTCGCTTTCCAGCAGTGTCTCCGGCAGTGCTCCACAGCTTACCTCTACAAATGGTTTATCACGTCGACTGGAACGGTAGTGTATGGCTCTGGCCAACATACTTTTGCCGGTGCCAGACGGGCCAGCCATCAGGATGGTGGTGTTGGTGTCGGCCACAGCCTCGACCAGCTCAAAGATTTTCGCCATCTTGTAGTTGTGGCTGATTATGTTCTCCAAGCTGTATTTTTGTTCGAGTTGTAATCGCAGTCTTTCATTTTCACTTATAAGTGTCTGTTGTTTAACCGCTTTTTCTACTGCAAATCGCAATTCGTCGTCCACGATTGGTTTGGTAAGGTAATCGTAAGCGCCTTGCTTAATGGCTCTGACGGCGCTCTCGATGGTGCCGTAGCCGGTTATCATAATGACTACTGTCTGAGGATATTTTTTCTTAACTATATCTAACAATTCGAATCCATCTCCATCTGGCAAGTTAATATCCATTAGCATCAGACAATAGCGCTGCTTTTGCAGCTTGGCCACAGCAGCGTGGAAGGTTTCAGCTCCGCTGGTTTGGAATCCTTCCAGGGACAAAAATTCGCACAATGAATCCAATATGATTTTATCGTCCTCTACAATGAGAATATTCTTTTCTGTTGTCATAGCGTTTCCTTATTGACCTTTATGAACTATTTGCCAAGGGCACATACACAGTGAAGATGCTGCCGCCCTGGGCAGCCTTTTCAGCAGTAATTCGCCCGTGGTACTTTTCGATTATGTCCCTACATATTGCCAATCCCAATCCTGTTCCTTTGTCTTTTGTGGTAAAGAACGGCTCGAACATCGCTTCTGCAATTTCGGGAGCAAAGCCGCTTCCTGTGTCACGAAACTCTGCTGCGATGATATTCTCTGCTGGCAGATAGGTTGAGATGTGAAGCTGGCCACCATCTGGCATTGCCTCAAAGGCATTCTTTATAATATTGCAGAATACCTGAAACAGATTGCCACTTCTGATCTGGGGTATGTCGCTGGCGTAGTTTCGCAATATATCGATATTTGAAGCTTCTGCTTTTGTATTCATGGTATTTATGGCATCTTCGATAATTTGTTCTATTTTGGCATATTCTAATGGCGTCCCAGTACCGCGAGAGAATTCCAACAGGTCGCTTACGATATGAACCATTCTCATAAGGCCTTGCCGGCAGCGGGCAAGGTATTCTTTCGGTTTTTCGAGATTTTTCTGCGTCACAATTCTTGCCGTAAGATTAATGTAACGCAATATTCCATCCATAGGGCTATTTAACTCATGGGCTACTTTAGAAGCGAGTTTGCCAATCGTAGCCAATCTTTCAGCATCGGCTAACTGTTTTTGGAGGTTGACCTTTTCGGTTATATCTTCGATTAAGATACTGCCGCCAAGACTTTTTTGTGTTTTGGCTTTCTTCAGTGGCGTGCAAAGAATTCGCAATAATTTTGTTTTACCGTTCGTCGTATAACCAACGCTATCAAAGCTACGTGTCTTGCCTTTTGACAGCACAGATTTCAATTGTCGTGTCCAGTCCAATCTTCGCGTCCCGGCGTTGTTGGTGCCTTTTTCCAGTGATTTATCAATATAGTCGCTTAACTCGATTAGCTCTGCTGCTTGCGAATTGGTTTCAATAACCTTCAAATCCCGATCGAAAGCCACCACTCCTATTGATAATGACTGGATGATTGATTTGCCAAGCAGCCCTAATTTTAAGTGGCCATTTATGTTGGCCGCCTGTAATGATTTCTTGGTTCTGTTTGATTTTTTTGACTGTGGTTTTTGGGAAGCCATCATACTTTTACTATATCGCCTATATTCTCTATTGTCAAGTATAAACGTTGAAAAAAGGCAACATAGGTATTTTTCTTTTAATTGGAGATAGCTACTTTTTTAGCAAAGAAACATAACGTTTTATGAAGTAAGGAGCTAAAAGGTTTGCCTGTATTGATTATAGCACTTATAACAGGCCAAATCAGTTTACTGCGTTGTCATTTGTCAACATTAGGCATCCTCTTTGCTGATATGTTGATACCAGCCGGTTAGTTTCGCTTAACCTTAAGCCGGATAAGTGCTTACAGAAGTAAAGATAGGGTATTTGTGTGCCCGTTATTTTGGAATGGTTTTTGCTTAGCTGCAAGAAGTATGTGTCAGAACCAGATATGGCGAGCCCGACCATCCCCAGGCTTGTGCCCGCCCTTGCTTTCGTATGGATAAGCCCCGCTTGCGCTGGGGCAACGTCATCCCTGTGAAAGTAGGAATTGTCCCCGCATAAACGGATAGCAGGTACTGCAATAAAAAAGTGCCCGGGACTGGATTTGAACCAGCACTCCCTAATGGGAACCAGCCCCTCAAGCTGGCGCGTCTGCCTATTCCGCCACCCGGGCCTTTCGAGTGATAATTGTCCCCGCCTGCGCGAGGATGACAATATTATTGATAATTGATTATTGATTGTCAATTCGGAAATCTCGGAAACTATAATAAAGCAATAAGATTTGATTAGGTACCACGCTTGTTGTTCCAGAGTAGAATCTGCAGGCGCTGGCAGAATGCAAAGCCGGTGTGGTTGCACATACCAGCGACCATTGGAGATTTGGCTAAAAGCTCATCTCTGGTAGCTGCCTGTGGCACCAGCATCACTTTTTCTAAGTCAACATTCCCTATCTGTTTTATTGTTTGTTGTATTTCGAGCAAATCAGCTGGTGAGTCTACGACAAATTTCAATTGATATTTATAATCATTAATCAACTTGCGCAGAACAGCTATATCTAATCTCGAATCATCGTGAACAGCAGCAAGTTTTGCATCAACCGGAGTGGAGTTACTCAATTTGGGGCTAATACTCATCAAATCACAGGCTAAATCCGGTATAAATGCAATGCCGGCGGTTTCAATTGTTATATGTTTTTCAGAGGCTTTTAGCTCTTGTACTAATTGCGGCAGATATGAATTTGCCATCGGCTCACCGCCGGTTATAATCACGAACTTACACGACCATTTTTGAACGGTCTGAACTATTTCATCTATCCTGTAATCCTGTCCTGCTTCTTTGTCCCAGGCGTATTTTGTATCGCACCATCGACAGCGCAAAGGACAGCCCGCCAGTCGCACAAATACGCTGGGCACACCAGCCAAAAACCCTTCGCCCTGCAAAGAATAAAAAATCTCAGTTACCTTCATTGCTTGTGGTTCGTATTGCGTATAAATCCGAAGCTCAATCGTTGAAACAAATAAGGAAATCAGGTCATCAGGAAAGCAGGATGCAGGATATCAGAAGATCAGGGCATCAGGAGAAACTATTCTGTCTTTAACCTGATATCCTGATAATCTGATGCCCACTACCTGATAACCTGGTACCCTGATATCCTACTAACCAACCGCTCCCTCACGGTCACGGCTCTGTTACTTATCATTCGTTATTCGATATTCAATGGGGTCTTTCAGCCCCGCTTCGGCAAAGCCTTTTAATCTTAATCTGCAGGAATCGCATCGGCTGCAGCTTCTGCCCTGCTCATCTGGGTCATAGCAACTATGAGTCAAAGAAAAATCGACGCCGAGTTCCGTTCCGGTGAGGATGATTTCGGCTTTCGTCATTTTTATAACCGGAGTATGAATATGGTATCGGCCTTTGTCCTGAACGGCTGCTGCGGTGGCAAGATTAGCGGTTTTCTCAAAAGCCGCTATGAATTCAGCCCGGCAGTCAGGGTAGCCGCTATAGTCGGTCGTGTTGACTCCGATGAATATGTCGAACACACCCAGCACCTCAGCCCAGGCGAGTGCGTAACTCAAAAATATGGTGTTGCGGGCAGGCACATAGGTAGATGGAATTTGTGACACATGGCCTAACCTATCTCTATCCTTGGGTACTTCAATAGCCGAATCAGTCAGGGCTGAGCCGCCAAAAGCAGCTAAATCAATATCGATGACGCGATGTTCGATTGCTCCCAGAGAATGAGCTATTTTCTTTGCAGCTTCGATTTCCCGTTTATGCCGTTGACCATAGCTGAAAGTTAAGGCATAGCACCGGAAGCCTTCACTGCGGGCTA
>JBHIDV010000205.1:0-5569 GCA_046760285.1 Sedimentisphaerales bacterium | reverse complement strand
CTCTTCCTTAAGGAGTTCAAGCGATCCAAAACGTGCGATAGTCGGGTCTTTTCGATAGGCGAGAACGATCGAATAGCGGAGAAAAGTAATAGTTGCTTTGGCTTTTTGTCCAAGGTCATCTGAACCTTCACGAGGTATGATCATCTCCGCCTCAAAGGACATTTTGGGTTCGTATTCGTCACCGTGTCGATAGAAAAGGCTTCTCACGTCTGTGGTTTTTCCCGTCTCGTCTCGCACAGATAAAGCGGCTTCCATCAACGGACGGTCGGCCAGTGCACTAAGAAATTTTATAGCATCGAACAGATTTGACTTTCCGGCAGCGTTGGGCCCGGCAACACAAGTGAATGGGCCGAATCGCACGTCGACATCGAGAAGATTCTTAAAGCCGGAAACTTTCAGTCGCGTCAGCATAATTCTTCCTCTTAACTTAGAAACGATTCAGAAATAGAGTCTAATATATAAGGCAACCGTCGTCAATCCATTAATTTTAGAAACGAGTTATTCCGCAAGTATCTGGGCCGTTCTCAGCCGTTAGTTGATTATCTTTTGTGAATGGCGCATCGGCCACGATACGGAAAAGCATTTAAATAGATTCCTGAGCGGATTTTCCACCTTCGCCATCATTCTTCGGTATCCTTCTTCGGTATCCTTCTTCGCCATCATTCTTCGCCAAGGCCTGCCCGCCGTACACTTTGGGCAGGCGGGCTACGAAGGAACCGGCTACGCCGGATAAATCGGCGGGCAAGCAGGGCAAGAGCACTCAGAATAACAATTTAATCCTTTTCCTTTTATTCTGAACACAGCCGAAGGGTTTTGCACTTTTTTTTTGAAAATTTTGTCAAATAATCTTGACGATAATTATATTAGCAATATAATATAATTATGGATGAAATAAGATTTAGCTGGGATGCTCAAAAGGCCAAACAGAATTTAGCAAAACATAAGGTCTCTTTTGAGGAAGCATCGACAGTATTTTTCGATGAAAGAGCCATTGAATTTTTTGATCCCGACCACTCGGAACAAGAGGATAGATTTTTGATGCTCGGCCTTAGCTGCCGTCTTAGAGTCCTGGTTGTTTCTTACTGTTTTCGAAAGAAAGGCTTAGAAATTAGGATCATTTCTGCAAGAAGAGCAACAAGCAAAGAACAAAAAGTCTATAACAGAGGGAAAAAATGAGGAAGGAATATGACTTTTCAAAAATGAGCGGGCGTAAGAATCCTTATGCCAAGAAACTGAGAAAGCAGGTTACATTGCGCTTAGGAGTTGATGTCATTGAGTACTTCAAGGGATTGGCTCAAGAAACAGGAATACCCTATCAGAATCTGATTAACCTGTACCTCAGAGATTGTGCCCACTCGCGCAAAAAGCTGAACCTAAAGTGGGCATCATAGCTAAGTGATTCTACTGCACTCAGAAGCTAAGCTCATCGGCCAGATGATGTCCGTGGCAAGCATTTAAATAGATTGCTCGGTGCAGTCTCCATCTTCACTAAAGCTTCGCCGGGCAAGCAGGACAAATTTATAAAGGCCGAATGCTAATCCCACTGCCTTTTCTTTTTTGCTTTTTGTTGGTAATTTGATATAATACCCACAGAGTTGAAAGGAGATTATGTTATGCGGGTATATACGTTTACAGTTGTCATAGAAAAGGATGAAGACGGCCGTTTTTTGGCAGTGTGTCCTGCTCTGCAGGGTTGTTACACCGAAGGAGATACCGAGCAGGAGGCTTTGGAAATGATTCAGGATGCCGTAAAGCTTCACCTTGAGGACAGGCTTGAGATGCACGAACCTATTTATGGGGAGGTAGGAGTGTCCAAGGTCAAGGTGGAGTTATGAGCTGCCGTTTACCTGCCTTGACAGCGCGTGAAGTGATAAGGCTAACTCGATGAGAAAGGATTTGTTAAGGTTTGTCAGAGCGGTAGTCACGCTATTTTTCGTCATCCGGATGGCAGACGTACGACTGTACCAATTCAAAAAACGTGACCTCGGTCGAGGGCTTTTGAGGCAAATCATGAAAGATGCAGAAATTAGCATCGAGGAGGTTTTGAAAGATAAATGAGGGGAATAATCGGCATTTCAGATTGCATGTCTGTAAGCCACAGCGCGGCAAGGTCTTAGGCCCAGCAGGCCCAGTCAATAACCAGTTACCAATATTTAAGCAGTTATGCAAAACAAAGCCAATTTCAAAAAAGCCAAATGTTTGTAAACTATTATTTGCAAAAGGATTGTGAAAATGAACCACGCCAGCGACTTTAGCAAAACAAACCCAAACAAAGCCAATTTTCAGACGACAGAAGTCAGACGACAGAAGCTTATCCTGAGCGAAGTCGAAGGGACGGAGGACATTTTTAGTTGATTATTGATGATTGATTGATTATACAATGAACAATGGACTACGAACAATGAACTTTTGAATAAGGAGATTAGAAATGTTTACAGGGGCAATGGTGGCGTTGATTACGCCTTTTCAGGACGGCGAAATTGATTTTGAAACGCTCGATGAGCTGATCGGCTTCCAATTGGAAAACGGCATCGATGCGATAGTGCCGGTGGGCACGACCGGCGAATCGCCCACTTTGAGTCACGAAGAGCATAAAAAAGTTATTGAAAGGGTGGTCAAAACTGTGGGCGGAAAGGTGCCCGTGATCGCGGGGGCTGGCTCAAACAGTACGGCTGAGGCTATCGAGCTGACGGCATTTTCAAAAAAAGTGGGTGCCGATGCCACCCTGCAAGTCTGTCCATACTACAACAAGCCCACGCAAGAAGGCTTTTATCAGCATTTCAAGGTAATTGCGGAGGAGGTTGATCTGCCTATAGTGCTATACAATATTCCCGGCCGATGTGGCGCCGGGCTGACGCCGGAGACAGTGGCCCGCTTAGCGGAGATTGAAAACATCGTGGCCATCAAAGAGGCGACCGGCAGTATGGACCAGGCCAGCGAAATCGCCACCCGATGTGATATAACTATTGTCTCAGGCGATGATTCGCTGACTCTGCCTCTGGCTTCAGTGGGCGGCAAGGGCGTCATAAGCGTAGTGGCAAATATCGTCCCTGCCGACGTCAAAGCAATGACTGATTTAATCCTCGAAGGCGACTTTGCATCAGCTCTGAAATGGCACAAGAAGTTATTTACCCTGAGCAAAGGTATGCTGACCCTGGCCACGAATCCTATACCTATCAAAGCTGCGGTGGCTATGCTGAATATGGCCTCGGAGGAGCTGCGTCTACCTCTGGTACCGATGGAAGAGAACAAAAAAGCTATCCTGAAACAAATACTGAAAGATTACGGTTTGTTATAGTAATTTTTTAGCGTTTTGGCCACTGCTCAGCCTCGCGATAGGTCCGTAGGGTAGCAGAAATCATGTTGTTGACGGAATGATTGTCCCTCACATACTGTTGAGCCTCTTTAGCAAGCTGTCGGGCAAACTCTTTCCTGTCGAACAGCCGTTGCAAGCAGCTCCTTATACTAATCTCATCATTCGGGTCAAACACAACGGCTGTCCGGCCCTCAATAATCAAATCGTCTACCTCGCCCTTACAGGCAGCAACGGCTGAGCCCACGCTCATCGCCTCCAACAGAAAAGGATTAAAAGCAGCGTCCGGCTGAGGCTGAATGAAAATATCGCCAGCAGCAAGAATCGAACGCCAGGGCTTCAATCTGCCAACGATAGTAACGCTGTGGGAAAGATCAAGTGCAGCTAACAATTTTCGCAATTGTCTCTCTGCCCGTCCGGTCCCTATTACGACCAACATAAATTCATACCCGTTAATCGCCAGATGCCTTAACGCGCCGAATAAGTTTTCAAAGTCCACCACCCTATCCAAAGAATGAGCTATCACCATGCTGGCCAGTCGGGAAGGGTTGGAAAAACACACGCAGTGTGGTTCCACAAAAGCACCAATATTTATCTGCTCAATTCGCTCGGCAAAGCGGGGGTATGCTTTGGTCATATTAGCGGCAATGCTTTTAGCCGGCACAATAATTTTTGCGCAGTGCTTGGACGTTAAAAAACCCCACGTAAAATGTGAACCCCCAGTGAAACTGGGGGCTAAATATTTAGCCCCGTGTTTTACACGGGGTCCGCAATTTATGGCGGGGTTATACTGGTTCCGCAGCGAGTTAACCATCAATACGTAAGGCAAATCTAACCGACGAGCCAAGTGCTTTGCAAGGCCAGCCTGGCTTTCGCACAAACAGTGTAAAACAGTAGGCCTAAATTCTGCAAGCTGCTCGATGAGTCTGTTTCTATTGTAAGGTTCCATTAACGGCAGCTTAATAGCAGGATACCTGATAACCTCAACCGCTCCAAAGATAACAGATTCGACATCGCAAGTTGCAGGACAAATCAAAACTGCAGGAATAGACTCGTCTACTAAACCGGCTAAAAGATGCTCTAAGAACACCAAATACTCATAGACCGTATGTTCGGATACAATCAAAGCCAGCCGAAGGGACCTATTTGCTACTTTTTGCGATGTCAAATCTGGCTGCTGCTTGCTCATTGACTTACCTTAATCACTATCCAATATCGTGTGTTCATCCAGCACATCAAGCAGTCTAAAATCACAAGATGTTCCACATATTATCGCAAAAACCGTCTTTTCACCAGTACAAAAGTTAATGGTTTGAAAGAGCTGTACATACCTAAACGGGAAATTGCGTGGTATTTAAGCTTGCGATTATTTATGTGTATGGTATAAACAGCAAGGGGTCCCAACGCATTTTTTCGCGTTTGGGGAACCCCAATAATTACGAGAATATTATGGGAAGATTGCTGGTCATTGCAAACAGGCTGCAGTTCAGTGTAACAAAGAGAGCAGGTAAGTTTCACTTTCGTCCGAGTCCAGGGGGGCTGGCTACAGGTCTATCTTCGTTGCCGGAATCGTATGAGCGGCTCTGGATAGGATGGCCGGGAATAACAAGTGAAAAGTTAACCGCCAATGATAAAGAACAAATCAAGCAAAAATTAGCTGGCCAAAATTGCCATGCTGTATTTCTTTCTCAAAAGCAAATAGACGATTACTATCTTGGGTTTTGCAATAAAACGATTTGGCCTCTTTTTCACTATTTTCCTTTGCGTACCGTATACGAAAATCGTTTCTGGCAAACTTACCAGCAGGTAAATTATACTTTTTGCGATGAAGCAGCAAAAATCGCAAAGAGCGGAGACTATATTTGGGTCCACGATTATCAATTAATGTTACTTCCGAAGCTTCTGCGAGAGAGACTCTCCGGACTGCAAATTGGTTTTTTCCTGCACATCCCATGGCCTTCGTTTGAATTGTTCCGGCTGCTACCCTGGCGTGAAGAAATTTTAGACGGCTTACTGGGGGCCGACTTGATAGGATTTCATACCTATGATTACGTCAGGCACTTTCTCAGCAGCGTTTGTAGAATAGCCGGCCTTGACCATACTCTGGGTAAAGTCACCATAGGCAATCGCGTGGTTAAAATTGATGCGTTTCCTATGGGGATTGATTACGAAAAATATTCGCAGGCCGCCCATGATGCCAGCGTTAAGAAAGAAGCAAATAAAATACTACAAAAAGTAGGCGACCGTAAAATCATT
>JBHIDV010000204.1:0-5575 GCA_046760285.1 Sedimentisphaerales bacterium | reverse complement strand
CCATCCCCAAGCTTGGACTGCTCGTTATCGAAGTCCTGCGCTTGGGGCTGCCACCCTTCACTTAATCAATTTTATGGGGTGGCAGCCTCAAAGCCGTAGGCTTTGATGATGGTTTTTCCTCTGGCTAAACATGCACCGTCCCTGGTCCCTCGGTCCGCCGCCCCCGCTGCGGGCGATAGAATAAACAGGATTAAAAAACTTGTCTCGAGCGAAGTTGAGAGGATAATCCTGTTATCCTGTCCAAATTAACCGCGATGCAGCTTTCCGGCCTTTCCGCCTTGTTTCACGTGAAACATTTTTTGGAAAAAAGCAATTTTCAATCCGGTAAAGTTGAAGAATTTCCAGCCAAGATTCCGAAATATCAATTGGGCTAATACCTATAGCACCTGATGCAAAAACTTTCCTGCAACAATGCATCCGGCATTTTGCTCACCATCCATTGCAGAACGGATTAGCCAGAGGGCACGGATCACAGGCCTGGAAGATGTCCCATAATCGTTGGGGGAGCATACAAGAAGACATAAGGAAGCAGAATTGGCAAGTATTGTGAAGGAGCATATTATGGCTAACAAAAAAAGAGAAAAGCCAAAACATCTCGGCAGGGGGCTGGAGTCGCTTTTGGGTCCGATAATATCCAGCTCGGCAGAGACAAATCAGCTTCTGCCTGACACTGCATCTGTCTCTAATTTCCCGCCGGACAAAGAGTTACGTGAATCACTACAGGAAATCAACCTCGATGCCATATCACCAAACCCCTATCAGGCACGGACGGTATGGAATGAGCAGGAGCTGGTAGAATTGGCTGAATCCATCAAGGCCAACGGCATAATTCAGCCCATTATAGTTCGCCCAGCCGGGCCGGGATACCAGCTAATTGCTGGCGAACGCCGATTCCGAGCTGCTAAATTAGCTTCGCTGACAACCGTACCGGCTCTAGTCCGTCGGGCAACCGATAAACAATTGCTGGAATTGGCACTGATCGAAAATATACACCGAACTGACCTCAATCCTATCGAACGGGCAAAGGCCTATCAAAACTATTTAAGTACCTTTTGTCTAACCCAAGCTGAAGCCGCTGAAAAGCTGGGTGAAGACCGGTCAGTTATTGCTAACTACTTGCGGTTACTGGACTTACCGGAGGAAATTAAGCAGATGCTAACCGATAGTCAGCTAAGTATGGGCCATGCTCGGGCGATACTTGCCCTGCCGACCGACGAGCTTCGCCGAAAATTAGCTAATCGAGCGCTGGCAGGACGGCTTAGTGTCCGCGAGGTTGAAAGACTGGTTCGAAGGTATCTTACAGGCACTGGTCAGGCTAAAACCATTTCGGCAGGCTGGGACTCGAAACCAGCTCACATTGTGGATTTGGAAAACAAACTCAGCCGGCAGCTCGGCACCAGGGTCAGCATCGAGACCCGCAAGAACGGCCAAAGAGGCAGAATAATCATCGAATTTCACTCTCTGGATGAATTTGACAGTATCGCAGAAAGGCTCGGCCTGGCGTCCTTGGAACAAGTGTAAAATAATACCCAAAAGAGTCAAATTCCGATAATTTTTGGCGCAAAGAATAAGATATTGCTGTATAATGGATATAGTGTTAGCTGGGTACGTTCAAGTCGGCCAGTAATTAAATTCGTGATTGTTATTTTTGGAGGATATACCATGAAGCGTTTGATTGCTTCAATGTCACTTTTATGGTTACTGCTGTCTTTCAGCCTAAACCCAGTCCCTGCTGGAGCAGAGGGCAAACCAACCAAGTCATTGCTTGACGCCGTTCTTGCCGGCGACGTTGAACAGGTCCAACTAAACATTTCAGCAGGAGCTAATGTCAATGCAAAAGATGCCATGGGGTATACACCGCTGTTCTACGCAGCCCAGAGTGGACGAAACGAGGTGGCTGAGCTTCTTATCACAGGCGGTGCTAATGTTAATGTAAAAGACCGAACCGGCAATACGCCTTTGCATTACGCGGCTGTGGGTGGCCATTATGAGGTGTGCAAGCTACTTCTCAGCAGGGGCGCTAATGCCGGCGCCAGAAACCTTATGGGCGGCACTCCAATGGCGATGGCAAAGGCAGAAGGCCATCAAGAGATAGTCGAGCTGTTAAGTGAGTACGAATCTGGCGAGTTTGATATCGAATTAGCTGAACCGATTCTACGATCTGAACTAAGTAAAGCGACTGAGTCACTGTTCGCCGCTGTATATGCCGGTGACGCAAACCAGGTTAAATTGTACATTTCCCAAGGTGCAGATGTTAACGCTAAGAACAGACAGACCTGGACGCCGCTGCATGTCGCGCTCTGGGATGGGCATAAGGCGGTGGCAGAACAACTTATTGCTAAAGGTGCGGCTGTCAATGCGAAGGATAAGCGTGGCTATACGCCCTTGCACTTCGCAGCCATTAAGGGTCGTACTGAATCGGCAGAGCTGCTTATTGCCAAAGGTGCTGATGTCAATGTGAAAAATCGGGCTGGGCAGACACCGCTGCACCTTGCTGCAGACTATGGCCACAAAGATGCGATAGAACTGCTAATTGCAAAGGGGGCCGATATCAACGTCCAGGCCGGTAGCGAGAACGCATTGTCGTTGGCACGAAAGAAAAGACATCAGGAAATCGTAGAGTTGTTACTCAAGCACGGAGCTAAAGAGCCAACGCTGAACTTAACGGAAGAGCAGCTTTATGGTCTGGAAACTGACAGTTTAGATTTATATCCAGGTTACGGGGGACAATTACGGCGCGGAGGCAGTCGCTCTGTTAGCCCCGGCAATAGGGTCGATATACTCGCTGATGCCAACGAGATTAAGGCCAGGATCAAGACGTTTGAAGGCCTGGAAGAAGCATTGCAGCAAATAAATAGCAAAAGCCGGCTGGAAAAAAGTGCGTGGCTGCAGAGTAAGATGGATAACAGAACCAGCGTGACCAGAGCGGTACAAGAGCAGGTTAAACTGGAGCTGACTTTCGTACGCAAGACTGCTGTTGAAGAAAAAGCTGAAAAAACGACAAAGACAATTGATGAGGTGTTAGCAAAGAGGCAGCAGCTTTACAGCAAAATTCGCCGGGAACTGTTAGTGCAAAAAAGACAGATGAAGCAGACTCAGAGTTTTCGTGGCCGTAGCCGGGGCAGATACCCCAGCAGAAGCACCAGAGGTAGGTATCCGCCAGGTAGATACGTGCCAGGACAGCCGGGCGCGGATGACCTGGCAGGGCCATACGCTCAACGGGAGGCACTGTTGCGCAGAAGATACGGGTCGGGTTCACGCGGAGCTATGCCCCGTATGGGAGCGGGGTCCCAACAACAGGTAGATACGGAAACAGAAAGTAAGATAAATGAGTGGCTGCAGACGACCATTGACAACAAAGCCAATTTGCTGAATTCAGTACACGCAGAGATCTGGGATGAATATGTTTCCATACGAACGGTTGCTGTTGAGGAGCAAGCGAAAAAGACAACTGCGGCAATTGATGGGCTGTTGTTGAGCAGGCAACAGCGGTTCGATGACCTTACCTGGAGAATGGAAAGGGCAAGGCTGGGCCTGCCGCCAGGCCGTGATAGATACTACCCGGGACAAAGATACCCACAAGATAGGCGTCTGAGAGGACGGATACCCGGCGAGCATTTGCGTGGGCAGGAGCTGTATTTCTTGGAGGAGGAGAGCCGGCGCCTGAGACGCTAAAAATGTGAAGTTGTTCTGTAGAAATGGGTGCTAACACGCGACAAGCGAAGGGTTTTACCCTTATCGAGCTTCTGGTAGTAATCGCCATCATTGCACTGCTAATGGCTATATTGATGCCCGCACTGCAGCAAGTTAAGAAGCAAGCTAAGACGGTTGCCTGCCAATCGAATTTGCGTCAATGGGCTCTTATCTGGCACATGTACACGCAGGACAACAAAGGCTACTTCCCCGGTAGAGTTCTAACCTGGCGGGACGTCGCGGAAAAGTACCACGAAGAGCCAAGAATATCTTTGTGCCCCACGGCGACGAAGCTCTACAGTGAGGGCGGCCGGAGCCCATTTGCAGCCTGGGGCAAAAGGGATGATACTGGTAAAGCCAATGCCAGCAGCTTCGGTATAAACCAGTGGGTGTTGAACGCACCGGGGACGAACACGGTCGGCAGACGAGTGCCTGCATATCTCTGGAGGAGCCCCAATGTCAAAGGCGCAAGTGAGGTGCTGACTTTCGGGGATTGTGCCGTAACCGGTGCCACACCATGGGAAGTGGACAACCCACCGGAATATGACGGGCATGCCGCGATGTGGGGGTCCGGCGGAAGCCGTGATGAGATGAGGCGGTTCTGCATGAATCGACACAATGGTCGTCTGAACGGTCTTTTTCTTGATTGGTCTGTCCGGACAGTAGGTCTCAAGGAGTTGTGGACACTCAAGTGGCATCGCCAGTTTAACACGGCTGGCCCTTGGACCAAGGCCGGCGGCGTGCTGCCGCAGGACTGGCCCGCGTGGATGCGAAGGTTTAAGGACTACTGATGGTTGAATATTTAGGCCCCCCCTGCCTATCGGCAGACCGAAAAAAAGTATAACGCTAAAATGGGTGACTGTTTCTGTTTAATGACGCTTACTTGATAAACCTCTTAGGGTCTCTATCTTGCTTTCCCATTTATGTGAATCAATTCCAGGCAAAAAACCTCCACTTGACCACCACAATCTACGCCAACATCTCCATACAAATCGTAGTACATTCATACCACTACCTCCATGTGAAATGCTCATAATGAGCGTAATCCGGGAGCAGAAGCTCCTCAAAAGTTTGACAGGATTACAGGATTTTCATTGGACACGGATTTACACAGATTAACACTGAATTATATTTTCTTTTATTTAAGCCGTGTCCATCCGTGTTAATCCGTGTCTTTTATTCTTCAGGAGGTAGCGAAATGGGAACAGTATTCTTGTGGGGACACATCCCTGTATTTTTTTGACCCGTACATTTAACGGCCGCTCCTCCTTGACTGTTAACATCCGTCATTACTGTAAGGTAAGAAAAAAGTAAGTCAAGTAAAAAGCCCCTTCTCTGTGCGAAAAGAGCAAAAATTACGTGATAACACGTAGTTCGCAGGGACCACCAAAATGTACCTGCCTTAATCGGATAGGGGCGAGCATCTATTTTGTTGGCAAAGGGCCTTTTGTTCGTCATAATTTTCGGTTATAATCCGGCATGATTAACGAGAGACTGTTTATAAGGGGCTACCCAAACGCCCCTGCTTCCGCAGGGGTAAACTTGTCCCCGCGAACGCAGGGAGATTGTGTTTGGCGGCCTCTAAAAGGTGGATATCACGAAAAGTTTTTTGAGGTGCCAGTCAGATGCATAGATTCAAATCCTCTCTTTTTCTGCTCGTCGTAATTGTCGCTGCCTCATACGCCCACACAAACACCGCTGAGCAACTGCCTGTCATTCTGCTCGAGGATGATTTCTCAACTCTTCGAACCGGCCTGCTTACCAGCGCGGTGGGCGCGCACACCGAATACCATTACCTGTCGGAAGCCGCACCCAAAGGTAAATGGGCAGTTTCAACGTTCAAATCCTACGGCTCCCAGCGTGCCTGGCGGCTAATCGAAGA
>JBHIDV010000203.1:0-5584 GCA_046760285.1 Sedimentisphaerales bacterium | reverse complement strand
CTTAATCACTTCGATGTAGCTTTCTTGCTCTGTCACTGGCTCAGCGGTTACTTCTTCCTGTGGCAAGCCAGCAGCGGGCGCCGGTGCAACAGCTTCCGGCTCAGAGACCTCCGGTGGTATAGCAACTTCCGGCTCAGGCACCTGCGGTGCAGGAACTCCCGGCTCAATAACCTCCAGCTCAGTAAACTCCGGTGTAGCTGGGGGTGCAATGTTGGGCTCGGCCTCTTCTGTCTCAGAGTTTATTTCTGTCAAGCCCGAAGGCATGGGATTCACACCGTCTCTGGCCAAAGTATTATCTATTTGCGTCAGGTAACCTTGTAATGTCTTTACCATAGCTGGTGGAATTAAGCCGCTTTTTACAACTTCAATAAAACCTTCACGAGCCTTTTCCAACTGACCGCTGTGGTACAATCTCATGCTGCGGTAATAAGTCTCGGCAACTCGTCTCTTACGGTCATTCGGTTGAGACCCCGCCCTGCGGGAACCCTGAGTAATTCTTCTCGTAGGCTCTGGTACGCCTTTTTCCTGCTGGCCTTCGGTCCTGGCAAGAGATGAGCTGGCTTTGAATATCTGATTTTCTATCTGTTTAAGCAATCGTAGGCTTTGTTCCTGCTCCTGCTTGGTTAAAAACGAACTATCCTTGATCCTTTCAAGATGTGCTTTGGCCTTTAGGAGCTGGCCTTGCCTAAATAATTCATTAGCTGTTTGCTTATGCGCTAATGCCTGCTTTCTTTGCAGTGCAGCTAATCGCGTCTTATCCAGAAGCTCGTTTAGCTTGTTGCGTTCCGCAGCAGTTAGGTATTCCAAGTAAGCTTGGGTCTTTAGCAAGGTCTTTTCTGCTTGAATGTAGTAGCCACTTTCATACTGGGTCGTCCCAATCTGAATCATCTGGCCGACCAAGTGACGCATCGCCTCTTGTTCGGTAACCTCTTCTGTCTGCGATGAAACCACCTCTGACAGAACTGTGGTCAGTAAAAAAATCGATGCCAAAATAATTAGTAGGGAACTTTTGCCCAAAGATTTGCTTAGAGCTCTTAAACCGTCCAAAGCTAACCTCCTGCCTAAAAAAGAAACCACCCTCTGGGGAATCTTTCTACAAATTATACGATATTTGAAATCTCCAATTAATGACGTAAACTGGGTCTACGCCGAATTCAGTGTATAAAAAAATATTTCTACTTGCAAGAGAAAAATTCGATTTATGTTCGATTGGCCGATAATATTTAGATTTATAATTTGGTAAACTGGGAAGTCTGGGAAAATCCCCCAGAAATAGTCATATAAAAATCGTTTTTTTTAAAGATTTTTCGTAGTCATAACGGAATGTTTTGGAAAACGACTGTAAAATATCACTATTCAAAGGTTTCGGGGGCCCCAAATGCAATCATTCGCGTTTGGGCAAGGCCTTTCCGCAGGGTGGTGTCCCAAACCATATATGGCTCAAAAACCCTTGATATTAGCCGTTGAAACGTCCAGCCGGATGGGTTCGGTGGCAATCGCAGTTGGCGAAGAAATGCTGGCCGAGACCACTTTTTCAGGCCCGATGAGACACAGTGCAGAGATTTTTCCCGCCATCCAGCGGTTGCTGGCTCGAATAAATCGAAAATCACAGGAAATTGAACATGTTTATATCTCTATCGGCCCCGGCAGTTTCACCGGCCTACGAATAGCAACCACTTTAGCAAAGACCATATACTTAGCCCATCCGCCGGGGCAGACAAAAATCGTGGCCGTCGATACATTGGATGTAATCGCCGCTAATGTAATTGACCTAACTGCACAGAACGTAGTTCGCAATGTACATCACGAGCCACCAGTCGTGAGCCACCAGTGGCAAATCGAGCCTCAAGTATCAAGTATCGAGTATCGAAATAAAATCGCCCCCATCCTCGACGCCAAGCGTAACCAATTCTTCCTCGCTGTCTACCAACGCACGAGAGAAGAGAAACGATGGAAGAAAATCCTTCCAGATTCTCTTATGACCGCTTCGCAGTTTATCGACAAGTTCGCAGACTCTGATATGCCTACCTGGCTGTTTGGCGATGGGCTGCTATATTACCAAGACAAATTCAAAGCCGAAGGCATTCACTTCTTGGACCAGAAGTACTGGAGCCCACGAGCCAGTAAGGTTTATTTACTCGGCTGGCAAAAAGCCTTAGCTGGCCAATTTGCCGACCCCGTAACACTCACCCCCAATTACTTACTCCGTCCCGACGCCAAAGAAAAATGGCAACTACAAAAAAATATTTAGCCCAAAGCCTGCCCTGAGTACGGCCGAAGGGTCAAAGGGTCTATTTGGGAGTTGTTTACCATCGCCGTCGGGGCAGGGAAATAATAAAATAAGCGGGGCCTATGCCAAACTAATCAGCATAGGCCCCGAATTGATGCAATACTATCAGCTACATCGCTAATCACGGCTGCGGCCATAGCTGCTCACCAAGCCACGTATCCGCTATCTCGGCATAGTCCACACCGCCTTTATGAATCTCAGAACGGCTTGTCAAATGGCTTAGTTCGGCCTGCCAGCCACGCAATCTCGGCATCCGACAGAGCATAGTCGTAGACGCGGACGTCGTCGATCATGCCTAAGAAAAGCTTCTCCAGCACCACCGTATCGGGTGTGGAGACTTCGGCGTTGGTTATGGCTCCGATATAGGCATTAAACTTAGACGTACCGGAAAGGTCGTAGTTGG
Organism: Sedimentisphaerales bacterium; assembly: GCA_046760285.1. Lineage (GTDB taxonomy): Bacteria > Planctomycetota > Phycisphaerae > Sedimentisphaerales > Anaerobacaceae > JBHIDV01. Next base: position 2,891 of record JBHIDV010000203.1, on the reverse strand, counting down.
CGGGCAGGGTAGACTCGCCGTGATTCGTCACTCCCATGTCTTCGACTCCATCGACATATACACGAAACTTAGTTCCATCCCTTCTCATCATGACGATGTGATGCCACTGACCATCAATAACTGGGATGTCACCGCGGGGATCGTACTTGGTGCTATCATCATCAACGACAGGATGAATATCATTGTCACTGTCAAGCATCAGTTGGTACCGTACTCCCGGGAGTATTGCGCTGGTATGGTCACCACCTTTGCCAAAGATGGTCACATCGCCCGACGGGGTCGTGGTTACTTTTATCCAGGCAGATACGGTCCAGTCGCCTGTTCCGAAGTCAAGAATGGGCGAATTGCCACAGTCCACATGATCGTCGACACCATCGAACTCCAGTGCACCGCCTATATTCCCGGCCACCCACAGTGGGACACCCACGAGCGTGCCATCGAGCCCATTGCCTGAACTGTCAGCAGCTATTGTTCCGGAACCCTCATCAAGTTTCCAGTGCGCCATCAGACCAGCCGCATTTGGCTCAGCCGGGGTGATAAACTGACGCTCATAAGGATACAGCCGGACATCGTCAAAGTACACCACTCCCGAACCGCCAACTGCTCCACTACGCTCAAAGCCAATACCTAACTCAGTGATATTGCTAAGATTCACGCCTAATCCGCCAAAGGCGGACAGCTCAATATTCCACGGCTGCCACCCTACTCGCGTTATGTTAGCGGCATCACCATCGTATGCCACCTTGGAGCCGTTGAGCTTCACATACATCTGCTCAGGGGCATTGCTCGGGTCGCCATAGAACCATAGCGACAAGGTCTTAATGCCGTGCTTAGTCCAATCCTGGCCGACCGGCAGATTAGCCACATTCACGGTGGCCTCCGAATAGCTGGCAGTGCTGTTGTCGTAATGAAGCGGCATTGACTGCTTGCCGTCGTGAACGATGGCCTGCTCAGCAAAAGGAGGAACGTCAGAGCCTACCTGTGAGCCGTTTGTAGGAACGTTCCAGCCATCTATCCACGTGTCGAATATCCGGTCGGGCTCAAAGTCGTTATAGTCCTCAAAGTCATCCACCACCAGATACTCCTGGGTACTGAAGTTCCAGACATCACCCTGCCAGGTGGTGGGGGTCTCAGCCTCATTGACCTCATTGACCTTCCAGTAATAAGCCTGGCCTAAATCAAGTGGCCCGGTATTATAGTTAGCATAGCTACTGCCAGCAGGGATACTTGCAGCACTGACAGTTTCATCTATCACCGCCTGCTCATCTGAGCTGAGGTACACATTGTGCGAAGCTGCCTGTCTTCCTGCTCGCCAGCTAAGAGTTACATTATCCACGGCCATATCTGTTGCTCCGGAGGCCGGGTCAGGCTCTCTGGCAACGACCGGTACATACAAGAAGCGAACCTCACTCAGGCCGTACTGCGGCAGAACGCCTCCCCAGTTACTGTTGGCAGTGATCTTGACGTACTTAGCTACCACACCGGTAAAATCAACAGTAGTATTGGCTGCATAGCCTGGTGCACCAGGTGCTCGGGCAAACTCGACGGTTGCCAATGTAGTCCAGGTGACTCCATCGACAGAATGCTCAATGGTAGCATCCTTTATCCCAAAACCGAGAATAAGTTCAATAGAGGCATTATAGTTCCAGACCTGCATCTCGTGCAGTTTGTAAACCCTGTCAAACTCATACTGTATCCAGCTCGGCTGTGGTCCGGTCATACTACTAATCCATAAAGCTGCTTCCTCAGTTGAGTGCAGGTCATCGGCATCCAGTCCTGAGCCGTCGATGGTCTTTTCAGGCCCGGTATCTGTGTTGAACTGACTGGAAGCTGTGGCAGCTATAGATGTGCTGGCAATAGGATAAGCGAACGGCTCAGTCGTAAAGCTCCAGACAGCCCCTTTAAAGATGGTGAAATCGGGTGGCGCGTTGACTTCATCGATACGCCAGTAGTAAGTTTGCTGCCATTGAAGAATCTCAGCAGGACTATAGCTGTTGGGAACCTGGTTCTGGCTTACCAGCACACCCAGCGGATTAGTTCTGCTGGCATCGTTGACATCGTTAAAATTGGTGCCGAAGTATACATCATGCTTGTCGGCATAATCTCCTGGCGTCCAGCTAAGGGTAACATCTCGCGGCACATCTATTGCGCCATCAGCCGGACTTGGATTAGTGGCCTTGTTAGGAACAAATATCACAGCATTTATATAATCCTCATCGGTGGGCACATAGTCGGGGTCATCCGTCCACATGAAGACATCCCAGATCGCTCCGCTCTGCCGGGCAAGGATATACATCGTGTTCTCACCGTCTTGAAGCGTTTTGGTATGCGCCTCATTGTGGTTATCCCCGCTCCATGCCCAGTTTCCGGGAGATCCTGCGTTTTCCTCGAACATCCGCTGACCGGGGCTGATTAAGCCGGTCACCGGCAGCGTAATTGGGAAGAAGCTCGCGTCACCCGGGTGGCTCTCGACCAGCATGAAATCAGACTGATTGCTGGGGTTGATGACCCGGCCCCAGAAATACCAGGTACCGCCCTTACCACCGGCTTTGCTGATGTCAAAGGTATAGCTAATCATACTGGCGCCGTCGCTACCACTTACACTGCTAATGGACCGGCCAAAGGCGCCGGGTTCATCACTCAAGGCGAAACTACTATCGTCATCAGGATCGCGTTCATCGAAATCCTCGACTTCAAACCATATCTGGTGCCCGGCTCCGTAAGTGGAGACCTTGAAGCTTTTTACAGCATAGACGGGCATTGTTATTAACAACAACGCGACGAAAGTACCGAGTAAAATTTGTTTAGATGATTGGTGAAACATTTTGTCTTCTCCTTTTATTTGCTAATATTTGTAATCACTACTGTCCCGTTAAAGTTTTGGAAAATTG
>JBHIDV010000202.1:0-5594 GCA_046760285.1 Sedimentisphaerales bacterium | reverse complement strand
GCCTGTGATTGCCTCGCCGGTGGGAGTAAACACCGATTACATTCGGCAGGGGGGAGGTTGTCTTGCTGATGGGGCTTCCGATTGGGTTGATAAGTTATGCCAGTTGATAAGCGACCCCCAATTAAGAAAACAGATGGGCCAGGTCGGCAAGGCAAAGGTTCAACAGTTCGATTTAAGAGTACTTGGACGTGTGCTTGTCAGGCTTATTAACCGATACATTGAAGGTGAATAGAATTGCCGATGGAGTCTCTCATAAAAATTGACTTAGAGAAAATAATAAGCGGTCCGGAACCAGTGATTATTGAATTGGGCTGTGGCATTAAGAAAAAAGAGAGAAGAATTGGGATCGATGCAATCGATTTGCCAAATGTGGACATAGTGGCTGACATAGAACAAGGTTTGCCATTTCTACCAGACAATTCGGTCGATGAGATTCACTGCAGAAGTGTCTTTGAACACATAGAAAATTTTGAGAATCTAATGCGAGAGATTGTTAGAGTCTTAAAGAAGGAAGGTAAAGCACATGTTTTTGTGCCACATTTTTCAAATCCGTATTACTACTCAGATTACACACACAAAAGGCCTTTTGGCTTATACACTTTTTATTATTTCGTAAATACAGAACACCAGTTGAAAAGAAAAGTTCCCAATTTTTATACAGATATAAGGATAAATATAATTTCTCAACGACTTTTGTTTAAGTCTCCTTTTTGGGTTACACGTCAAATCAAAAAATTCTTTGGTTTTGTGTTTAACTGCCACCGGTCGCTACAAGAATTCTATGAAGAAAAACTTTGCTACATTTTACCATGTTATGGCATAGAAGTAGTTTTTACTGTAGGCAAATGACAAAACTCAAATCGTGAATAGCAACTTTAGGTTTGCTTATTTCTAAGAAATTCTTGTGTTTGGCCCAGTGGTACGCTCAAGGCGTCGCCTATTTGCAAATTCGCCAGGTCTTTTGCTTTCCTGACTTTATACATCCAAATCCATTTATGCACCTTCATTCCGTCAAGGTCTGTTATCATTAAACCGTTATCGGTAACTAAAATATTGGAGTGCTTCAAATCACCGTGACTGATACGATATTTTCCTAATCTTTCAAGTAGTTCTGCAATCTGCTGAGTCACCATGGAACGCTTTTGCTCGTTTGTCTTGCTGTCCCGTAGAAAATCATACAGTTTTTGTCCCTCGACATACTCAGTTACCAGATAAGACTGCCATAAAAGAAACCCTCTGCGCTTTTCAATATAAGCTAAAGGCTTCGGTGTAGGTATCTGCAGCATCCGGAGCCAATGCGCGTGCAGCCACCCTTGTCGTGCGCGAGACTTCTTTATAGTATGACGCAGTGAATGAACAAATCCCTTGTGATTATGTCGTTTGACCACCACGTCTTTGCCATTGAAGCTCAAGTGAGAGACATAGCTGGTATTGCCATTTTTGAGAATCAGTCCCTTATCCATCAAGGCATCTATTTGTCCCATAAAATCAAGAGGTTCGGCCCCCAGGCAAAAGTCTCTGTCAAACACCGCAATTGAATTTCGAATTTTCAGCCGTAGGTGTCTCCTACTTGTTCGCAGACATTTTTTCAAACCATATTTGACACCTCTTTTTCTATGCATAATTAGCTGTTTTTGGAATAACGCCTTATCTGATGCTGCCAAGCGCCAGCCGCGGGCCTTAAAATACTCCTGACAAAGTTGTGTAATAGAGTCTGTATCACTCTCTGGTAATAAGCACGCCAACAGTGCTAATTGAGAAATGCTTCTCTTTCTTGTTATCTCTGTCGGAAACAAGCGTATCTGAGCTGGGTCAAGCGCAAAGAGCTTTCCTTCTTTCAAGAGGAAATTGCCCAAGTGCAGGTCTTTCTGCAGAATGCCTCTTTGGTGTTGTTTTGCTAACTCCTTGCAAACCAGGACCAGCAAATCAAGCTTGCCGGTCTTCTCTGTCGTCTTATTAAAAACATCCAGAGCTGTTGATGAATCGGCTATTTTCTCCACTACTATAGCCCATGGGCCATTTTCTATTCTCCCATAAAATAAAGGAGCGGGCGAACTCACTTGCCTTCTGGCCAGCTCGCTCAATCCTTGCCACTCCCGTTTAAGATGACGCTTTGCACTGATGTAGTGCGAGAACACTTTGACAATAACGCTTCTGTCGCCCCATTTGGCCTCATAAACCTGGCGCCGGCCAGGAATAACCCGCAACAGAGCAGTGCATGACAGGATTTCTGTTCGTTTTTCCGGCCAAACACATTTGATTAAGAGTTGGAATGGGAATTTAGCCATACCGTTTGAATTTCTCGCCAGCATTTTTTTGGAAACGACCCCAGGGCTAAGCCGTTTCAGGAAACCTAACTCAACGGCCCAGAATAGTTATACCTAATTGATTGGCCAGTTTTACGGTCTCGGGTTTATCGATAATTATGGTCTTTCCTGCTTCCACCACCAGGTATTTGCCTCCATTTTTAGCTAAGCTTCTGATAGTATCCGGCCCCACGCACGGCACATCAAATCGCATATCCTGACCTGGTTTGGAGGTCTTGATTAGTGTCCAGCCTCCCGACTTACAAAACTGGCCGGCTCGCTCAATCATCTCGGCAGTACCTTCTATTGCCTCAACGGCAAGCACCTCTTTTTCTTTTACCGCTATGGCCTGGCCTATGTCCAGCTCGGCGAGCTTTTTAACTATCTGCCAGCCGAATTCAATATCGCCTAAAACTTTCGAGTTGGGCTGATGTGTCGTCATTAAGCCGGCTGTGGCTAAGTGCTCCTTGCAGTACATGGTGGAATTCTCCAGTATTATTCCGCCACTTGCTAACTCATCAGCTATGGCACATAAAAGCGAATCATCTAACTTGTCTTTGCCTCGCAGCCGCCAGTAATATATTCGAAAGGCCCGCCAATCCGGCAGGTATCGCAAGATTCTCCAGGGGGTAAAAAGTCGTGATTTGGCGACCCGGCCGACCATAATCGTTCGACTTACGCGGTGCTTTTTTAGCTTCCGTATCCAGTTGCTGGGTCGGGCAATGGCTACTTTGTAAAATACATCAACCTCGTTGGCTAGGCTGTGTTCTGCATTATCGGCTAAACCGACGCAAATTACTCTTAAACCTGCCCTCCTGGCGCCAGCAGCTACTAAAAAGGGCAATCGACCTGCTCCAGCGATCAAACCAAGCACATCTGGCGCATCATATTCGATTTTCAATTTGCGATTTTTAATTTGCAATTTGGTCCTGTATCTTATGGTTCGCGTAGCAGGTTACGGCTCATGATTCTGCCCGGATGGACCTTCAAAATCAGACTCTAAAGACGAAGTAATTTGCTCAACTTGACTTTGAAGGTTCCGAATACTCTGCCGCATCTCAGGCAGGTATTGTATCATGCTGTAGGCCCGCTTGCCCTGGTTTGCCTCGATAGCAGGTGCACCTAACACTACTTGGCCGTCTGGAATATTGTTAACCACGCCGGCTTGAGCAGCGATGGTAACGTTGTTTCCGATATTGATATGGCCCACAATACCTACCTGGCCGCCCACTACGCAATGATGCCCAATGGTGGTGGAGCCGGCAATTCCTACCTGTGCCACAAGTAAACAATGCGGTCCGATTTTGGTGCCGTGTCCTATGGTAACCAGGTCACCCAATTTGCTGCCTTGGCCTATGACGGTATCTCCGAGTGTGCCTCGTTCAATCCCACAACAGGCACCGATTTCCACATCGTCTTCTATAATCACCCCGCCAATCTGCGGTATCTTGTGATGTACGCCCTTGTAGCTGGCATAACCGAAGCCATCTTCTCCAATTGTCGTGTTGGCATTTATAATTACGCGATTGCCTATTCTGCAGCCATCATAAATAGTAACATTGGGATATATTATACTGTCATTACCAACTTGTACACCTTGCCCGATGTACACGCTGGGATAGATTATGCAGCCGTCGCCGACCCTGGCCTCATCAGCTATGGTCACAAAATCATGAATGTGACAGTCTATACCCACTTTAGCGCTATCTGAGATGGAAGCCCGCGAGCTAATGCCCACCTTTTTGTGTTTACGATGGCCGTGCAAAAGCACCATGACCTGCATGAAGGCATAGTAAGGCTCTTCAGCTACCAAAAGAGGAACTGAGGTATCGGCGGTCTCTTTGCCTACAATTACGGCACTGGCCTTGGTCGTGCGCAATTGCTTTTGATATTTGCGGTTGACCAGAAAGCTGATATCGCCCTCCCGTGCCCGCCCCAGTGTCGAGGCAGACTTGATGACTATATTGGGGTCGCCGCAAATCCGGCCGCCTACATACTCAGCTAATTCTCCCAGAGTTTTTGTCGGCATATAAAGCCTCTATGAGAAGTTTTTTTATCTATTATTGCCAATTCTATCTTATTATAACAGGATGCTCAATGTGGTCAAGTCCGTAAATTAGGCTTAGCATTATTCCAATAAAGCTGCTAAAAGCTCCTTTTGTAAGGTTGCCGAAGGCTTCTCGGTGAAAGTTGTGGTACGATTGACAAATACTGTTACAGCCGGCCCAACTGGTCTATACACCGCTGGATTAGTGGGGCCGAAAACTGCCAATGTTTTGACTCCTAATCCCGCTGCTAAGTGCGTAATGCCACTGTCATTACCGACAAATCCATCTGCACAGCTCAAAAGCTGAAGCACCCGCGTCAAAGACAAATTCGTCAGGCATATGGCAACACTATTTATATCCATAATTGTCTCGCTACTAAATCTGTCCAGCTCAGCCGGTCCCAGCAAAAATATTACTTCAATACCCTCTAAGATAATTTCTTTGGCCACAGCCAAAAAATTATCTAAGTGCCAACATTTATTCAGTCCGCCGCTGCCTGGCTGGATGACTACCAGCTTTTTAGAAAAGTCAAAATCTAAATCTTGCAGCAGCTCTTTGCCTCTGTTTTTGTCTGCCTCGGTCGTCTTTATTAGGATATCGCTGGACCGAATCGTCCGATGTTCCAAGGACAGGCCACTCTGGTTGATGAACTGCTGGGTGTAAAATTCGGTTAAGTGTTGACCGAAGTCTTCGGGCGGCTTCATCGATAATGTTATAACCTCGGCGCTATGGCTACAATTAGCAGTGAAAATCAGGTTTTGTTCAAAGTTACTGTTTGGCTCACCCAAAAATGTCACAATCCAGGCATAGTCAGCAAAGACGTTTATCAAAGGGTCCCTGTCTGCCAGGTCAAAGTTCTTTGGTTCAACAAACAGCCGATGCAAATCTGTCAAATCGATGGAGCGAATGACATCGATGCAGGTCCTGCCAGGCAAGATGCCAATGTATTCAGTATGCCCGAGGATATCGACCCCACCTAAACGTAGAGAATCTTTCATAAACTTAGCTAACGGCAAAGTTAATACGCAATCACCAATCGCGCCTGGTTGTAATATTATTCCTCGCTGTGCTTCCCACGCTACTTGAGCTACCTTTTTTCGGAGCAGGCTTATAATGTCATCGTTCACCGGCATAATCAAAACCTGATTTAAGCAGTAACGCAGCAGTGGTTGAACTATCCACGCCGCCACTAAGCGCCACCAAATCTTTCTTATTATTGCTCATCATCTTGCTTTATCGA
>JBHIDV010000201.1:0-5604 GCA_046760285.1 Sedimentisphaerales bacterium | reverse complement strand
CTGCCAGGCCGAAAAAAACAGTAATAAGCGAGCCGATTGTAGTAAAGGATTTATCCGCTGCTTTGGCAGTTAAATCATCTGATATTATTAGTAAATTGATGCAACAAGGTGTAATGGCTACAGCCAATCAAACTATAAGTAACGATATGGCAGAACTTGTTGCCTTGGAGTTTGACACCGAGCTGGTGGTACAACAGCGAAGTACACTGGAAGAACAGATACGCACTGAATTCGAGCAGCGCAAACGCAAAAATCCAAAGAAAAGAGCGGTAGTCGCTGCCATGTTAGGGCACGTGGACCACGGCAAAACCAGTCTTCTGGACAAGATTCGACAAACTCATGTCACCGCCGAAGAAGCTGGTGGCATTACCCAGCATATCGGTGCATCTCAAGTCACCTGGGATGGTAAGACAGTGACATTTCTTGATACTCCCGGACACGAGGCTTTTACAGCTATGCGTGCCAGAGGCGCCAATATGACCGATGTAGTGGTGCTGACAGTTGCCGCTGATGACGGGGTGATGCCTCAAACTATCGAAGCGATAGCTCATAGTAAGGCTGCGGACGTGCCGGTTATCGTCGCCTTAAATAAAATAGACTTGCCAGGCTGCGATGTAAATCGGGTTTACTCGCAGTTGGCTGAGCAAGACTTGACGCCGACCGAATGGGGAGGAGATACCGAGGTTGTAAAAACCAGTGCTATTACCGGCGAGGGGATAGATGACTTACTTGAATGTCTCGATTATGTAGCTGAATTGCTGGAGCTGAAGGCTGATGACACGATACCTGCGACCGGATGGGTTGTGGAGGCGAAGCTGTCACCACAGCAGGGCCCGGTGGCCACGCTGTTAATTAAAGAAGGCCGACTAAGCAAGGGTGACGTGGTGCTGGCTGGCTGTGCCTACGGCAGAGTAAAGATGATGAAAAATAGTTATGGCAAAGATATAAAAACTGCGACCAGTTCTATGCCGGTAGAGATAACAGGCCTGAGCGATGTCCCTCAAGCGGGTGATAGGTTTTATTGTCTGGCTGATATCAATAGAGCCAAGGCTGCCGCTGAAGAAAACAAGATGCGCTGCAGAGAGAGTTCATTAGCCGAGCGTACCCGGATAACGCTGGATAATTTGTTCAGCCAGATAGAGGCCGGCAATGTCAAGGAATTAAATCTTATCATTCGGGCCGATGTGCAAGGTTCGGTCGACGTCTTGACCGACTATTTATCGGAGCTGAGCACCGATGAAGTAAAGATTAAGATTCTGCACGCCGCCCCGGGCGGAATTACAGAAAGTGATGTCCTGCTGGCCGAGGCCTCCAACGCCATTATTATTGGCTTTAACGTGGTGCCTGAAGAACACGCAGCTAAGATCGCAGAAACAAAAGGTGTTGAAATCAGGCTCTACAACGTAATCTATCGCATAACCGAAGATTTGCAGAAATCTATGGTTGGTTTGCTGGAGCCGGAAGAGCAAGAGGAAAGCCTGGGCAGAGCTGTGGTCAGAGCTACGTTTAAGATTTCAAGGGTGGGCACAGTGGCCGGCTGTTATGTCACCAGCGGCATGGTGAACAAGAACGCCAGGATGCGGTTGATACGTGACAATATTGTACTCAGAGACAGCCTTCGTATTGAGTCTCTAAAGCATTTCAAAGATGACGTTCGCGAAGTCAAAGCTGGTTTGGAATGCGGCATAAAGATAGCAGGATTCGATGATATTAAAGTTGATGATGTCCTTGACTTCTATGAAATCGTTAAAGTAGCCAGAAGCTTTTAGTCGTTGTACGTACTGGGTATCGCGTATTGCGTCAGATGACTTCAAATCTACTTAAAGTTCAACGCAATACGATATATGCGATACGAAGATGGTGACGCGAAGACAGGAAAAAGTAGCTCGCGTAGTTAAAGAAGCAGTCAGTGACGCTATTTCCAATCATCTTAATGACCCCCGAATCGAAGGCTTGATAAGCGTTACCAAAGTACAAATAGCTGCTGACCTGCGTCATGCCGATGTGTATATTAGCATTTTCGGCGGAAATGAGGCTGGACAGAATAAAACTTTTGCTGCTATAGCGCACGCCAGAAGCCGAATTCAATCGCTGGTGGCAGGTAAATTGCAAAGCAAATTCTGCCCTGTTTTGTGTTTTCACAAGGATGAGAAATTCAAAAAGACACTGGAAACAATGAAACTGATAGACCAGGCGGTCAGCGAGCTGGAAAAGAAGGATTCGGTTGTCTCTGATGAACTATGAAAAATAGTAGAGAATACGCTCAAAAAGTGCAAAAGTTGTACCGCTCATGGAAACGGCAATATCCAAAAGTCCAAAAAGTCACCTACGATGAGCCAACAGATGCAATTGTTTATGCTACACTTTGCGAAAATATGAGCGAGGCGGCGACACAGGCTGCAATTAAAAAATTTACTGATTATTTCGTTGATTTGAATGACTTGCGGATTTCACGAGCTGAAGAAATCATAGAACTGTTAGGCCAAGATTCCTCTGTTACCAGGCAGATAGCTTCCACCTTGACCAGGACTTTGATGGCTATATTTAATGAATATCACGCGGTCAGCCTAAAGGGGTTGAGAAAGATGGGTAAACGTCCAGCCAAACAGGTACTCCAGAGGCTGGATGATATCAGCCATTTTGTGGTCAATTATTGCATGCTTACGGCTCTGCAGGGACATGCCATACCGCTTACAAAGCAGATGATAGAGTATCTAAGAAGTAATGAGCTGGTCTCGCCTGAGGCGGATGAGCAGCAGATAGAGGGCTTTCTAACCAGACAGATTTCAGCTAAAAATGCCTACGAGTTTTACGCTCTCCTGCGGCACGAGAGCGAACCACTGGCCGCTGCCAAGGAGAAAAAAACAAAGAAAAAGACTACCCGTAGAGCAATAAAAGGGTAAAGTGGCTAAAGTGTGGCTATCAGGAGACCAGGAAATCAGGATGCAGGATACCAGGTTATCAGGACATCAGGAAAACCCAATCTGCCTCTGGTGGACTAACCTGGTACCCTGATAACCTGATGTCCACTACCTGGTAGCCTGATACCCTGATGACCTGAATCGTTAGCTCACTTTAGGCACTTGAAATTTTAGTGATACGAGATAAGAAACGATGTCAGAGCAAATATTAAAATTAGGTATTCCTGCAGGGAGTTTGCAAAAGGCGACCGTTGAGCTTTTCGGCAAAGCCGGGTTTCATATTCTGGGTTCTGAAAGAAGTTTTCAGCCGAGCATAGATGATGAGCAAATCAGACCGGTTTGTCTGCGGGCCCAGGAGATGGGCAAATATGTCAGCGACGGCGTGCTCGATGCCGGTATTACCGGCTATGATTGGATAGTAGAAAGCGGTTGTGACGTGGTCGATGTTTGTGAGCTTGCTTATAGCAAAACTACCAGCCATCCCGCCAGATGGGTATTGGCTGTACCTGGTGAGTCGAAAGTGACTAAGCCAGAAGACCTGGCCGGTGGCATAATTGCAACCGAGTTGATTAACGTGACAAAGAAGTATTTCGCAGATAGAAAGATTGATGTAAAAGTGGAATTTAGCTGGGGTGCTACCGAGGTAAAGGCTCGGCTGGTTGATGCCATAGTGGAGCTGACCGAGACCGGTGCATCACTTGCGGCAAATAATCTGCGACAGATAGATACCGTGATAACCTCTACTACAAGATTGATCGCGAATAAAAAGGCCTGGCAGGATAAATTCAAAAGGGAAAAAATAGAGAACATCTCCATACTGCTTAACGCAGCGATTGAAGCCCGCAGCAAGGTCGGCTTGAAGTTGAACATAAAGAAGGACAACCTGGAATCGATATTAGAGATTCTACCTGCTGAAAAAAGTCCGACTATCTCGAACTTAGCTGATTCTGATTATGTAGCTGTAGAGGTAATTATCGACGACAAGATTGAACGGTCTCTGGTTCCAGCCTTAAAGCGTGCCGGCGCCTCTGGCATAATCACTTATCCCCTCAACAAAGTTATTCACTGATTGAAGGCTTTTGGGCTATTGCTCTCTGCATTTGTTTCGGCATAGGCCCAACAAGCTGGACTATCTTGATGTGTAAAAGAATGTTCAGATGAGCATGTACGTACTAATGAGGATATTAGAGTCGGCACCTGATAGGTATGACATAGGCATGCGCATTCTCACACTCGGAAGATTAAACACAGCTTACGACCATTTGATATCCCATGTACGGCAGGGCCAAAGAGTCATCGACTTGGGCTGTGGAACCGGCGCGCTAACACTTCGAGCCGCTCAGAAAAGTGCCAGGGTGAAAGCAATCGATGTCAATCCTCGTATGATAGAAATCTTACGAAAGCGTGCAGCCATGTCGAACTTCGAACAAAACATAGAATTATGCGAGATGGGAGTGGCTGAACTGGCGAGTGAAGAAACGGCAAGCTATGATGTCGTGATGGCCGGCCTTTGTTTTTCTGAATTGAACAAAGAGGAAATATATTATACCTTGAAAGAAGTAAGAAGAATATTGAAGCCGGGAGGCTTGCTTCTACTCGCAGATGAGGTAAGGCCTAAGAGCCTTCTCAAGAAAATGGCTAATTGGTTGATACGATTTCCACTGGTGATAATTACTTATCTTATAGCCCAAATTACAACACATGCTGTTGACGATTTGCCAGCTAAGATAAAAGGGTCAGGACTACTGATAGAATCGCTGAGGTTAAACAGGATGCAAAGTTTCATGGTTCTTGTGGCGCGCAAGCCTAAGATGGACCGAAATGAGTCTGCTTAAGTACGTTTTAGTGAATGTTATTGGGACGGTGCTTAGAATTATACCTCTGCCGTGCAAAACAGGTTTAATCAGGATAGGCAATCCAAACAGCAATTCACCTGTTTTTCTAACGTGTAATTACCGTCTGACAGTGGAAAGGGTAAAAAGAGCATTGAGGACGTTGGATGCTTATCTTCTTGTCGGAAACAGCAAAGGCCTAAATGTTTGGTGTGCATCTATAGGTGGTCATTTTACCAATCACGGTGTTATTTCAGTTTTGAAAACAACTGGCATCGAAGAGATTGTGGGTCATAGAAATGTGATACTGCCCCAGCTTGCTGCTGGAGGTGTAGAAGCCGGGATAATACAGAAAAAAACCGGATGGAAGGTAATCTGGGGACCAGTCTACGCAAAGGACATTCAAGCTTTTGTGGAAAATAACTTTAAGAAAACTTCTATGATGCGGCAAGTCCGGTTTCGCTGGGACCAGCGTATCGAGATGGGGGCTACATGGGCGTTCCCTTTTTCTGTCATAGTTGCTGTTATTACGGCTTTATTTTGGCACCGTTTGTTTCTGCCTCTAACAGTTATTGTTTGGACCTTGCCGTTTTTGATTTTTCTATTTTTTCCTGTTTATTCTGGATGGCTCAACCCAAGGAAGAAGGGGACAAGTTTTAGTAAATACACATTTGTTTTTGATTTTGGTTTCATTACGTTGATCTTATGGGGATTTTTTGTGTGTTGTCTAATTATTTACAGCATTTTAGCCGGAACTTTTAATTGGAAATTTATTCTCACCTGGGGCTTTATTTCATTCATTATTGTCTTGATTATAAGTCTTGATCTAATGGGTAGTACCCCCGTTTACA
>JBHIDV010000200.1:0-5611 GCA_046760285.1 Sedimentisphaerales bacterium | reverse complement strand
TCCAAATTTCTGATGGTCGCCGGAAAGACAAAGGATGTTCTTAACCCCAAGGGCCGCGGCCCCGAGAATGTCACTCTGCATCGCAATTCTATTTCTGTCTCTGCATACCATCTGGACAACGGGTTCAAGGCCGCATGATATGGCGATGGCAGCAGCACCTATACTCGACATTCGTACTATGGCAGTTTGGTTGTCTGTGATGTTGACACCATCGACATTTCCAAACATATATTGGGCCTTCTTTTTGATTACCTCGCCGTTAGCATTCAGAGGTGGCCCGAGTTCAGCGGTGACCGCAAACTTTCCTGCTGTAAGAACTCTTTCCAGTCTACTTGCCGATTTCATAACATTGCTTCTTCGAACTTGATTCGTCGTTGTCCTGCATTGGTACTTGTTCGCCAATCTTTAGGTCCTCTTACTATCTCAAGATTGCCCAGCCTATTTAATGCTTCAAGGCGGTCATGAATCAACTGCCATACGCATTCGGTGTTTTCGTCGACTTCGCATTTTCCGTCACATGAACCTCCGCACGGCCCATTCAGAAGCCTCTTAGCACAGCGTGCGATAGGACAGTAACCAGCCGTCCACTCCAGCACACAATCTCCACAACCAACACACCTTTCCTCCCAGAACCCATGCTCAACCGGGTAGCCCATAAACTTTGTATTCAGAGCTGGAATTGTAATCTTGTCCGGGTATTTCACAGACATTGTCTGGACGCCCACACCGCAAGCTGTAGACAAAACAGCCTCAGCTTGTTCGACCTCTTTTTTAAATGCCTCTATGAACTCGTATTCACATTGCCTTTCCGGAGTGCGTTCGATTATTTCGACCGCTTTACTTTGCTTTTTTCTCGCTATTTTTATCTGGGATGCCAAAAGTTCCACAGCCTTTGCGCCTCCGGAAAAGCATACCGTGACGCATCCGCCGCAACCCATGAGCGTTATCTTTTCATAGTCTTTGATCGAATCAAGTATCTCTGCAAGTGGCTTTCTATCTGCTACAATCATAAAAGTTTCCTCGTCTTTAGAAAATCTTCAGCGTCTGTAAGATGCTTGGAAATACCCAAGTCTTTCGCTTCGATTCCCAATGCCAGGCCTATAAGCTCGGTAAAATAGAATATGGGGAGCTTGAAGTTCGTATTGAATCTTTTGTTAATTTGTTTCTGTCTGCTGTCAAGATTGACATGACACAAGGGACAGCCGACCGAGAGGGCTTGTGCTCCGGCCGAATCTGCATCGGCCAGAATTTTTCTGGTCAACTCAAGGACCACATCGGTCTGTGTCAATGCGAAACTTGCTCCACAGCAGAAAGTCTTCATATTCCAATCAATAATCTCTGCTCCAAGAGCCTCCATAATTGATTCCATATCTGTTGGGTTCTCGAATTGCTGCTTACCGGTTGCTTTTGGGGGCCTTGTTATCAGACACCCATAGTAACAGGCCACTTTGAGGCCGCTCAGGCTCCTGTTGACTTTCTCTTTGATGGCATCGATTCCTACTCTTTTGAAGATCACATCAAGAAGGTGCAGGACTTCAACGTCTTCGGGATATTCGGAACCAACAATTTCCTCGATATCTTTTTTCAAATTCTCGTCCTTTAATCTGTCCTGGGCAAATTTCAATCTTGAATAGCAAGAAGCACAAGGTGCACAAATTTCTTTCAAGTTGTCTTCTCTTGCGGCTAACGTGAGGTTTTTGGCCGGCAAAGCCACAGACATCAACTCATCACAACGGTGAGCAGGTGATGAACCACAGCAGATCCAGTTCTTAATCTCTGCCAGTTCTATTTCCAGTATTTCACAGACCTTCCTCGTTGAGATATCATATTCAACACCCGTTGAATGCAATGAACAGCCTGGATAGTAAGCTATCTTCATCCTCTAAACCTCTTGGCCCTTGCAAACATCTTGCTCATCGCAAAAGGCTTTCTGATAGAGGGCAGTAGTTTGAGCTTACCCTTTCTCAGCATCTTGATACCTAATAACAAATCTTTGAAAGGCCTGCCGGTGAGAAGATTTAACATGCCGGTCAAGCCGACCTCATACATCCTTCCCATATATTTGAGCATCTTCATCCAAAGCCAATTGAACATTCTCATGTTCTTAGTGTCTGCTTTAATCCTCTTTTGCTGAACGAGAATCCTTATGGTGTCAACGACATGGGCGATATCTATATCCTGTGGGCATCTTGCCGAGCAGGTTTGACATGACAGGCAATACCAGACTGTATTTTGTTTCATTGCCTCATCGAGCATTCCCAATTGCACATAGCGCATAAGCTCGGTCGGAGTGCTATCCATAAACACACGGCTGGGACATCCTGATGCGCATTTCCTGCACTGATAACAAAGAAACACATTCTCGCCGCTGCGCTGACGGATAACTTCGGCAAAGGCGCTGTTCACATTCATAGCTTTTTGGTCAACGATTTTCATAATTTCACGGGTTCTTTCTGCTTGGCTTTATAAGTAGGTCCCAGTTCTGTCACTCTGTCTGTCATTTCTTTGACGATTTCTGCGAACCTTCCTGCCATTGCTGAGGAGAGGTTAAACATTTCCAGCCTTTCTGGCTCTATTTCAATCTCGGCCAGAAGTTTTTTTACATATGCGACTGTCTTTTTTGCACGCAGGTTTCCTGACGTGTAGTGACATTCACCTTCAAGGCAGCCTGCGACAAATACGCCATCTGCCCCATCCTCAAAAGCTTTCATAAGGTGAATTGCGTCCACTTTGCCGGAACATGGCAATTTGATAATCCTGACATTCGGCGGATACTGCAGGCGCATTGCACCTGCCAGGTCTGCCGCCGCAAAAGCGCAAAAGTGACAACAAAATGCCACTATTTTAGGTTCAAACTCATTCATTTCTCACCAATTGAGTCGCTTCATCTAAAAGTGCCTTCGTCTTGGCGATAACTTGATGGTCCTTGTAGTGCATTAGCTGAATTGCCTTTGCCGGACATTCAGAGGCGCAGATGCCGCAGCCATGACACATAGCTGCTTCAATCTCGGCAACACCTTCGGCGTTTATCGCCGGCACATCGTACGGACAGACCCTGGCACAGGTCAGACATGCTGCGCACTTATCAGGGTCGACGACCGAGACCACACCGCTTATTTCCATAACCTTCTTGGAGAGAATCCCAACGGCTTTGCCGGCAGCAGCCTTAGCCTGGGCAATACTTTCGTCAATGAACTTGGGGCTGTGGCAGGTGCCGCACAAAAACAACCCGTCAGATGAAAAGTCAACAGGTCTTAGCTTCATGTGCGCTTCCAGGAAAAATCCTTCCGAAGTTATGGGAACCTTGAAAGCGGTTCCTACTTTTTCATTATCCGCCGAAGGTATCATTGCCGCGCTTAATACGAGGACGTCCGGTGAAAAGCTCAGGTTCAATCCAGAATTCAAATCTTGCACCCGGACTTCAAGCTGTTCCCAGCTGTTTTCGCAAATGTGCGGCTTGTTATCCAGATTGTACCGGAAAAATAATACACCCAGCTTTCGGGCTTCGTTATAGTAGTCTTCCTTGAAGCCATAGGTTCGGATGTCCCTGTAAAGTACCGCCACGGTTGCTTTTGGATTTGTGCGTTTTATGGTTATGGCGTTCTTGACTGCCTCGGTGCAACATACCCTGCTGCAGAGCAAATTTGCCGGCTCTCTTGAGCCGACACACTGAATCATAACCACTTCCTTGAGAGTTCTTACAAACTCTGAATCATTTTCGATTAACTCTTCAAGTTCTAACTGTGTTAATACTTTCTCATTTTGGCCATAGAGGTATTCATCTGGTTTTGATTCCTGTGCACCGGTGGCTATTATTGCCACACCGTGCTCAATTTCAATTGTTCGCGGCATAGGACTATCGTTGCAGATTATGCGGCTGGTGAAATTACCAACAAAGCCTTTGCACTGGTCAACTGCAGAATTTCTGTAAATGGTTATATTTTCACTGTCCACAACCTGCGCTTGTAATTTCTTGAGAAGTTCAAGCGGTTTGAGTCCTTCAACTGTGGTCTTGACCCTACTTAAATTACCGCCGAGCTTGTCGGATTTCTCTACGAGGTGGACCTTGAATCCCTGATTGGCTATGGAAAGAGCCGCAATCATTCCGGCAACACCGCCGCCCACAACAAGGGCGCTACTTTTTGGAACATAAGTCGTAGTGGCAAGAGGCTCTATTGTCCTTGCCCGCCCGACCGCCATTCTCACCAAATCTATCGCTTTTTCCTCGGTTGCATCACCAAGCCGGGCGTGAACCCATGTGCATTGGTCCCGGATATTTGCCATCTCAAACAAATATGCGTTCAACCCGGTTTCCCTTACCGTCTCGGCAAACAAAGGCTCGTGAGTTCTCGGCGTACAAGATGCCACCACAACCCTGTTCATATTGTGCTCATCAATTTTTTCTTTTATGGTTCTAAGCCCATCGGGTGAGCAGGTATACATCAGGTCGGCGGCAAATACGACATTCTTCAAATTTTGAGCGTAGTCGGCAACTTTCCGGCAGTCAATAACACCGCCGATGTTTGACCCACAGTGACACACAAACACACCTATTCGCGGTTCTTCATTCGATATATCTTTTTCAGGTGGATACTCCTTATCCTCGACTTGACTGCCTCTGACATCAGCGAGGAGTTCCATAGCCTCGGCTGCTGCACCACTTGCTTGTGTGACACTTTCTGGTATATCTTTTGGGCCCTGGAACAACCCCGCAAGGTAAATCCCCTGTCTCGACGAAGCAGTCGACATGAAGTCAACTGATTTAGCAAAATTGTAGTGATTTAGTTCGATTCCACATATTTCAGCCAGTTTCGTTGCTGCTTCTGCCGAGCACAAGCCCGAAGACAGCACGACCATATCGAATTCTTCTTCAGTCCAATTCTTGCCGTCCTCGGTGAACTCCAGGAGAAGGCGGTGAGTCTTGAAGTCCTGTCTTATGCCTGAAGGTCTTGTATAAATGTACTGAACACCGTATTTGGTCTTTGCTCTCTCGTAATACTCGTCAAATCCTTTGCCGAAAGCTCTGACATCCATTACAAATATCTTGCACTGGATATCGGGCAGATGCTCCTTGGTTACAATTGCTTGTTTGGTTGCATACATACAGCAGACTGAAGAGCAGTATGGATTATCCTTATCACGTGAGCCGACACATTGTATAAAAGCGATTCTTTTAGGCTCGGCGCCATCCGAAAGCCTCCTTATAGACCCGCTGAACGGACCGGATGCACTTAGAATCCTCTCGTAATCCAGACCACTAATGACATTGGCAAATCGTCTGTACCCATATTCGCCCTTCTGCTCAGCATCATATAATTTATAACCCGGCGCCAGAATTACTGCACCGACATTCAATAGCTTCTGTTTGGGGACATCATCATAAAGTATCGCATTAGGCTCACACACCTTTTCGCACTGTTTGCAGTGAGAACATATTGCGCAGAAAAGGCATCTTTCTGCCTCTTTTTTAGCCATCTCTTCGGTATAGCCTGTGTGGACCTCATCAAAAGAGGACCTTCTGTCTTGAATTGCGATTGTTCGCATTTTCTGTTGTTTCAAAATCTTTTCTTTTCTGCTCTTGAGCTCTTCCGCCGAGATTTTAACAACCGGC